>JBPEXC010000379.1:0-16388 GCA_052032035.1 Acidimicrobiales bacterium
GCTCGCCGACGCCTACGGGCCCAAGGCGGAGGCCGTCGCCGCCATCCGCGCTGAGCTCCCGTCTGACTGAGCTCCCGTCTGACCGAGCTGCCGTCTGACCGAGCTGCCGTCCCACTGAACCCCCCCCAAGCCAGCCGGGTCGGCCGGCCTGCGACCACACGTACCGCGCGGCAGCTGTGGTACTTTCGCCTGATGGTCAGACCGTCGGTCTGGCCCGGGCGGCGCAGGGACGGCCGCCGGCGACCGAGAGGATCCCCACATGCCCGCACTGTCGAGGAGTGAGAGCGCCGGTGCCGGCGTGGCCTTCGAACCGATCAACCGAGCCACCATCAGCACCCAGATCCGCGACCAGCTCTACGAGCGCATCACCCGCGGTGACCTCGCACCCGGCGCCCGCGTGCCCTCCGAGCGCGACCTCACCGAGCAGTTCGGCGTCGCCCGCACCTCGGTGCGCGAGGCGATGCACGCCCTCGTCTCCCTCGGCGTCGTCGAGCGGCGGGGCAACCGGGTGTTCGTCGCCGAGCACCTGCCCGAGGTGTCGCTCCCCGAGACCGAGGGGCGCACCGAGCTCGTGCGGCAGCTCTTCGAGACCCGCCGGGTGCTGGAGCCGACCATCTTCGAGCTCGCCGCCGAACGGGCCGACGACGCCGACCGTCGACGCATCACCGATCTCGCCGAGGAGTTCGGCCCCGGGCTCGAGCTGGAGACCTTCCGCACCCTCGACCGTCGCTTCCACCAGACGATCGCGGCCGCCTGCGGCAACCCCCTCCTGATCGAGCTCTACGGCAAGGTCCTCGAGCGCCTCTTCCAGTCCGACGAGTTCGACAGCCTCCTCAGCCAGCCCGAGCGCCAGGAGGAGGTCGATCGTCTCGTCAAGCAGTCGGGGGAACACCACGCCGCGATCGCGTCGGCCATCGAGGCCGGCGACCCGGCCGGCGCGCGCACCGCCGCCGAGGAACACCTGTGCGGCGTCGAAGCGGCGATGGTCGAGCTGTAGAGCTGCAATCGCCGCAGGCGCGGTATGTGACGCGCGTGTGAACTGGCCGCGCAGGTTGCGCAGTCGACCGCGATCGCGCTTATGGTCTGACCATCAGTCCTTCCGCTCGGTCGTCGAGCGGCCACGGTCAGGAGCTCGCGTGACCCCACCCCGTTCGTCCCCTTCGTCCGACAGTCCGGCGCGAGGATTCGAGAGCGAGTTCTGCCACTTCTACGACGAGGCGGCGTTCGAGGAGACCGACCGACCCGGCTTCCGCCGGCGGGTGATCACCGGCACCGACCTGCAGCTGTTCTTCTGGCGGATCGACGGCGGCGCCACCGGGTCGTTCCTCCATCGCCACACCGACAACGAGCAGCTGGGCATCGTGGTGCGCGGCAAGCTCGACTTCCGGATCTCGACCGACGAGGACAGCGAGGAGCGGGTCGTGCTCGGCGCCGGTGACTGCTACCTCGCCCCGCGCAACGTGTGGCACGGCGACTCGGTCTTCCTCGGCGACGACGAACTCGACGAGTGCTGGATCCTCGACGTGTTCAGCCCGCCCCGCACCGACGTCCCCACCACCGCTGCCGAGGTCGCATCGTGACCGCCGACGAACGCGCCGACTGGCGACTGGCCGTCGACATCGGCGGCACCTTCACCGACATCGTGCTGCTCGACGCCGTCGGCGGACGCGTCGAGGTCGACAAGACCCTGACCACCCCGGCGGCGCCCCTCGAGGGTGTCCGCACCGGCGTGCGCCAGCTCCTGGCCCGCGTCGGGTTGCGCCCCGCCGACCTCACCGCCCCGATCGTGCACGCCACCACCCTCGTCACCAACGCCCTGATCGAGGGCAAGACCGGACGGGCCGCCCTGGTGACCACCACCGGCTTCGGCGACACGCTCGAGATCCGTGACGAGCACCGCTACGACATGTACGACCTCCAGATCGAGTTCCCGGCCCCGCCGGTGCCGCGCGAGCTGGTGTTCGAACTCGACGAGCGCACCCGAGCCGACGGCGAGACCGTCGCCCTCCCCACCGCCGAGGACCTCGCCGCGCTCACCGAGCAGCTCCGGGCCGCCGGCGTGGAGGCGGTCGGGGTGTGCCTGCTCAACGCCTACGCCTCGCCCCGCAACGAGCGCATCGTCGCCGACCACCTGCGGGCCGAGCTCGGCGTGCCGGTCTGCATCTCCTCCGACGTCTCGCCCGAGATGCGGGAGTACCCCCGCATGGTCACCACCGCCTGCAACGCCGCGACGATGCCGGTCCTGGGCCCCTACCTCGACGAGCTGCAGAAGTGGCTCTCGGCCGAGGGGTTCGGCGGCTCGGTGCTGATGATGCTGTCGAACGGCGGTGTCGTGTCGGCCGAGGACGCCGCCGCCATCCCGATCCGGCTCGTCGAGTCGGGTCCGGCCGCCGGCGCCCTCGCCGGTTCGTGGTTCGCCGATCGCCTCGACGAGGACCGCCTCCTCTGCTTCGACATGGGCGGCACGACCGCCAAGGCCTGCCTGATCGAGCACGGCGAGCCCGACCTCACCAACACCTTCGAGGTCGCTCGCGTCTACCGGTTCAAGAAGGGCTCCGGGTTCCCCGTGTCGGTGCCGTCGGTCGACCTCGTCGAGATCGGGGCCGGCGGCGGCTCGCTCGCCCACGTCGACCACTTCGGCCTGCTCAAGGTGGGCCCCGAGTCCGGTGGCGCCGACCCCGGCCCCGCCTGCTACGGCCGGGGCGGCACCGCCCCGGCGGTCACCGATGCCGACGTCCTCCTCGGCCTGGTCGACCCCGCCGGGTTCCTCGGCGGCGACATGCCCCTCGACCCCGACCTGGCCACGGCCGCCGCCGCCGAGATCGGCGCACGCCTCGACGATTCGCCGGTGCGGATCGCAGCGGGCATCCACGAGATCGTCAACCAGAACATGGCGGCCGCCGCCCGCATGCACGGCGTGGAGCAGGGCGTCGACCTGCGGGGGGTGCCCCTCCTCGCGTTCGGTGGTGCCGGCCCGGTCCACGCCTGCCGCGTCGCCGAACTCCTCGACTCCGACCGGGTGGTGTTCCCGGTCAACGCCAGCGTCCTGTCGGCCTTCGGCACCCTCGTCACCCCCGTCCGCATCGACCTGGCCCGCTCCTCGCCCCAGCTCCTCGGGCGGATCGACCCCGCCGGCCGCGATGTCGTCCTCGACGAACTGCGCGCCGAGGGGCGTCGGGTGCTGATCAGCGCCGGTGTGGCCGAGACCGAGGTCCGGTTCCGCTACGGCGTCGACGCCCGCTACGCCGGGCAGGGCAACGAGATCACGATCTGGGTCGACGACGGCGACGCCTGGACCGTCGACGACGAGACGGTGCGCGCCCGCTTCGAGGACGACTACCGCCGGGTGTACGGCATGGCCATCCCCGACGTCGAGGTGGAGATCGTCACCTGGCGCCTCTCCGCCTTCGCCCCCTCGACCGCCGAGGTGGCCCCGCCGTCGGCCGATCGAGCAGACGCGACCGGCGCGACCGGCGACGACGACGGCGGCGGCGCCACCGGCCCGACCCGTCCGGTGGTCTTCGGACTCGACGGCACCCCGGTCGACACCCCGGTGCGACGCCGCGCCGACCTCGCCCCCGGCACCCGCTTGGCCGGCCCCGTCATCGTCGAGGAGCGCGAGACCACCGCGGTGATCCGCCCCGGCTGGGACCTCGAGGTGTCACACGACGGAAGCCTGCTGGCAACACGACGACGAGAGGCTGACCGTCCGGCGGCCGACGGCACCCCACGAGGTGGAGACGCATGACCGCAACCCCGACCCAGACCGCACCGGGAGCGCCCGCCTTCGACGGCATCGAGCTGGAGATCCTCTGGCAGAGCCTGGTGTCGACCGTCAACGAGCAGGCCCGGGCCCTCCAGCGCGCCGCGTTCAGCCCGGTCGTGCGCGAGGCCGGCGACCTGGCCAACGCCCTGTTCGACCAGCGCGGCCGCATGGTCGCCCAGGCCGTCACCGGCACCCCCGGCCACATCAACTCCCTCGCCGCCGGCGTCGCCCACATCCTCGACGAGATCGGGGCCGACACCCTCGAGCCCGGCGACGTGGTGATCACCAACGACCCCTACCTCACCGCCGGGCAGCTCCTCGACGTCACCGTGCTCGTGCCGGTCTGGCGGGCGGACCGCTGCATCGGCTATTTCGGCTCGACCATCCACCACACCGACGTCGGCGGCTACGGCATCGGTGCCGGCGGCCGGGACGTGTTCGAGGAGGGGCTCTGGATCCCGATCGTCAAGCTGATGAAGCGCGGCGAACGCAACGACGACGTCTGGAACTTCATCCTGTCGAACGTGCGTCAGCCCGACCACATGGCCGGCGACCTCCACGCCCAGATGGCGTCGGGCGAGATCGGTGCATCGCGGCTGCTCGCCCTCTGTGACGCCCACGGCCTCGACGACATCGAGGCCCTCGCCGACGAGATCATCGACCGGTCCGAGGCCGCCACCCGGGCCGTGATCGCCGACCTCGCCGCCGGCACCCACACCGCGTCGGCCGTGCTCGACCTCGCCGACGGCAGCCGCATCGACATCGAGTGCGCCCTCACCGTCGACCCCGACGCGGGCGAGATCCTCGTCGACTACGCGGGGTCGTCGCCGGCGAGCCCCTGGGGCATCAACGTCGTCCGCAACTACACCCACGCCTACACCACCTTCGCCGTGCGCTCGGTGCTGTGCCCGGAGATCCCCAACAACCACGGCTCCCTGGCGCCGATCCGGATGGAGGCCCCGGAGGGGTCGATCGTCAACGCGGTGCGCCCCCAGCCCGGCACGGCCCGCCACGTGGTCGGCATGTTCCTGCCCAACGCCCTGCTCAAGGCGCTGGCGGCGGTGAAGCCCGAGGCGTCGATGGCCGAGGGTTCCGGTGCGGTCTGGACGATGCAGGTGTCGGGCACCGGCGAGGACGGCCGTCCCTTCATCACGGCCATGTTCACCTACGCCGGCGGCGTCGGCGCCCGGGCCACCAAGCCGGGCCTCGGCGCCTGCAGCTACCCGACCGGGGTGGCCGCCGTGCCGATCGAGGTGGTCGAGTCGGGCGCCCCGATCCGCTTCCTCCGCAAGGAGTTGCGTCCCGGTTCCGGCGGCGCCGGTGCCCAGCCCGGCGGCCTGGGCCAGGTGATCGAGTTCACCGTCGACAGCAACGGCCCGTGGCAGCTCAACGCCGTCACCAGCCGCCTGCGTCACGGTCCCGAGGGGGTGTTCGGCGGATCCGCCGGCGCCCCGGGCCGGTTCTGCGTCAACGGCGTCGACGTCGAGACCCAGGCCCGCCTCACCCTCGAGCCGGGCGACGTCGTCCGCCTCGAACTGCCCGGCGGTGGCGGCTACGGCGCCGCTGATCCTGCCACCCGACCATCCGAACCCCCCGTCCCTGCTGGAGTCTCCCGATGACCGCCACCATGCCCGGTTCGCCCGTCCCGTCCGAGGTGCCCGTCAGCCTCGCGTCCGGCGCAACCCTCCCCGCCGACCTGCTCGCCGCCCTCGACGAGTCGACGCTCGACGTCGCCGAGGCCGCCACCCTGCCGCCCGAGCTCTACACCTCGCCCGAGATCTTCGAGTGGGAGCTCGAGCAGATCTTCGGCCACGAGTGGCTCTGCGTCGGTCGGGCCGACCAGATCCCCGAGGTCGGCGACTGGTTCACCGTCACCGTCGGCAACGAGCCGATCATCGTCGCCCGCGACAAGCAGTCCGAGGTGGTCGCGATGTCGGCGGTCTGCCAGCACCGGGCGATGCAGGTGTGCGAGGGCAAGGGCAACTCGACCACCTTCAAGTGCCCCTACCACCACTGGATCTACGGGCTCGACGGCCGTCTGCTCGGGTCGCCGGCGATGGAGCGCACCGAGGGCTTCGACAAGAAGGAGTGGGGCCTGCCCCGCGTCGGCGTCGAGCTGTGGCAGGGCTTCGTCTTCGTCAACCTCGACGTCGACGCCCCGCCGCTCGGGCCGACCCTCACCCGCTACGAGCCCTACGTCGAGCGCTACCACCTCACCGAGACCGTGTGCCCCGGCACCTTCACCATCCCCGACCTGCCGTGGAACTGGAAGGTGATGTTCGAGAACTTCAACGACGGCTACCACGCCAACCGGCTCCACCAGTTCGTCCAGGACTTCTGCCCGTCCAACATGTCCGGCTTCCCGGTCGACTGGTCCGAGGAGTCGAACGTGATCTTCCGGACCGCGGGCTACACCCACCTCGACGGCGGCTTCAACGCCACCCATCGGGCGATCATGCCGATCTTCCCCGAGCTGACCGAGGAGGACCGCAGCCGTTCGACCTTCGCACTGATTCCGCCGATGCTGTGCTTCGGCACGGCGCCCGATCAGGCGTTCTTCTTCATCGTGCACCCCAAGGGTCCCGAGGTCATCGATCTCGAGATCGGCTACCTGTTCCACCCGAGCGCCCTCGAGGATCCGCTGTTCGAGGAGAAGCTCGAGCTGAGCGACACCGGGGTGCAGGTCTTCGTGCGCCAGGACCAGGACGCGACGACCAAGGTGCAGCGTGGTCTGCGCTCGAAGTTCGCGCCCCGGGGCCGCTACTCGTGGCAGGAGGAGAGCCACGTGCAGTTCAACCGCTGGCTCGCCCGTCGCTACCGCGGCGAGGACCGACCCGGCGAGCAGTAACGGTCAGATTTCCGTCAGGGATTGGTGACGGGGTGTTGACCCGCCGCTTCCTCGCCGCTTGCACGCCGTTGCTATGTTCCTGTCAGATGGTCTGACCATAAGACCGCAATCGGCAGGGCTTCCCGACAGGAGTCCTGCCTCTAGCCCCAGGGAGAGAACCACATGACGACCGAGATCGGGTCCGCCACGAGCGGACCGCTGCGCCGATTGCTGGCGCTCCTGACCGTGCTGACGCTCCTGCTGGCGGCGTGCGGTTCGAGCGACGACAGCGCCGAGGAGTCGACCGACGAGACAACCGCCGAGTCGACCGACGAGAGCACCGAGGACAGCACCGACGAGAGCGACGAGGGCAGCACCGACGAGGGCGGCACCGACGAGGCTGAGGGCGCCGACTTCCTGTTCCTCGACGCCAACGGCGACGGCCAGATCCAGATCGGCGTGGCCACCCCCGGTCCCCGCGACGACGGCGCCTTCTACCAGGCGCTGGTCGAGAAGGTCGAGCAGCTGTCGGCCGACTACGGCTTCGCCGCCCCGATCATCGTCGACAACATCGCCCAGGCCGACGCCGCCACCGAGCTCGAGAACCTGGCGGCCCAGGGGGTCGACATCGTCGCCCTCGGCGCCAGCGAGATCGCCGATCCGTTGGCCGACGTCGCCGCCGCCTACCCCGACATCTTCTGGTACTGCTCGTGCGGCCAGGGTGGCTACCCGGTCGGCGACGACTACGCGATGAGCGGCGACGACGGCGCCGAGATCAACTACACCTCGGGTGTGGCCACCGGTCTCCTCCTCCAGGACAGCGGCGGCGAGAGCGCCGCCTTCATCGGCTGCTGCAACCTCGGCTTCGAGACCGAGTCGTTCGAGGCCTTCGAGCTCGGGCTGCAGGCGGTCGACGAATCGTTCACCGCCACCTACATCCCCACCGGCGACTTCAACGACGTCGCCGCCGCCACCGAGGCCTTCAACGGGGCGGTGGCCGAGGGTGCCGATGCGATCTACCCCTTCCTCGGCGGCGCCCACGAGCCCCTGGTGGCCCTGGCCAACGAGAACGGGCTGATCACGATGAGCGCCGGCGCCTCCGACGTGTGTGAGCGCACCGACCTCGACTACCAGATCGCCGTCCGCTTCGACGGCGGCGACTACCTCGAGACGATCTTCGCCGAGATCCTCGACGGCACCTTCACCGAGGGCACGCTGCGGGTGTTCCACGTCGGCATCGACCCCGAGCCGGGCGCCGTGATCTGCGACGCCACCGCCGAGCAGGAGGCCGCCCTCGAGGAGGCCTACGCCATGGTCGCCTCCGGTGATCTGGCCGAGGCGTTCGGCGTGATCAAGGGCAACGCCTACGGCGGCTGATCGCCGACCCTGCACACCCCCGACCCGACACCCTTCACGACTGTCCCACGGAACCACCGATGACCGCTCCCGATGCCACCCCGCCCACCTCGTCGCCTCGCGGCGGCAGGGTGAGCACGACGCCACCGGCGGTGGAGTTGTGGGGGATCACCAAGCGGTTCGGTTCCGTGACGGCCTGCGACGCCGTGGATCTCGCCCTCGAGGCGGGCGAGATCCACGGGGTGCTCGGGGAGAACGGGGCGGGCAAGTCGACGTTGATGAAGGTGCTGATCGGTCTGGTCAGCCCCGACGAGGGCACGATCTCGATCGACGGTCACGCGGTGCGCATCGACGACCCGCTCGCCGCCGCCGCCCACGGGATCGGCATGGTCCACCAGCACTTCAGCCTCGTCGAGGAGCTGAGCGTCTGGGAGAACGTCACCCTGGGCGACGCCGGTCGGCTCGACCGATCGGCCGCCCGCACCGTCGTCGGCGAACTGGGGGAGCGCTACGGCCTGGAGGTCGACCCCGACGCCCAGGTCGGGTCGCTCTCCGCCGGCTTCCGCCAGCGGGTCGAGATCATCAAATGCCTGCGTCGTGATCCACGGATCCTCGTCTTCGACGAACCGACCTCGGTGCTCACCCCCGAGGAGTCCGAACAACTCTTCGAGGTGTTGCGCCACACCGTCACCGCCGAGGGGCGGGCCGTCGCCCTCGTGTCGCACAAGCTGGAGGAGATCCTCCACGCCACCGACCGGGTGACGATCATGCGCAAGGGCCGCGTGGTCGGCGACGCCGCCACTGCGGATGCCACCGCCGCCTCGCTGGCCGAGGCGATGGTCGGCCGTCCCGTGCAGCTGCGCGGCGACGTGCCCACCACCCTGCACGCCCCCGATCGGGCCGCCGGCGACGTCGTGCTGCAGATCGAGGGTGCCTCGGTCGCCGGCTCGGACGGGCGGGTGTTGCTCGACGACCTCGACCTCGAGGTACGGGCCGGCGAGATCGTCGGCATCGCCGGCGTGGAGGGCAACGGGCAGCGCCCCCTGGCCGACGTGTTGGCCAGCCTGCTGCCCCTCGACCGCGGCACCGTGCGTGTCGGCGGCGCCGACGTCGCCACCGGGTCGCCCGGGGCGATGGGGGCGGCCGGCGTGGGCGTGATCCCCGAGGACCGCCACGACTCCGGCTGCGTGCTCGGCATGACCGTCGCGGAGAACCTCGCCCTCGCCCTGCCGGCCTCGGTCCGCGAGCGCGGTTTCCTGCGCCACCGGGCAATGCGGGAGCGGGCGGAGCGACTGATCGACGAGTTCGGCGTCGACTGCGCCGGCCCCGACGCCCCGATGTGGTCGCTGTCGGGTGGCAACCAGCAGCGGGTCGTGTTGGCCCGAGAACTCGACGCCGACCCGACCGTGCTCGTGGCGGCGCAGCCGACCCACGGCCTCGACGTCGGCGCCATCGAATACATGGGGCGGCGGCTGGAGCGGGCGGCGGAGGAAGGCGTGGGAGTCGTGTTGATCTCCACCGAGCTCGAGGAGATCCTCGCGCTGAGCACCCGTGTGCTCGTGATGTACCGCGGGAGCGTGGTCGGCTCGTTCGACCGGGCCGACGCCGACGCCCACACGATCGGCCTGCTGATGGGCGGGGCCGCTCCCACCGCGACGGCCGGAGCCACGGCATGACGGCGGCGACGATGACCGGGGGCAAGCGACGGCCGGGCCTGCGCAGCGTGCGGGTCGGCCAGCTCGAGGCGGTGCTCGTCTACGCCGGGTGCATCGCCCTGGCTGCCCTGGCGAGCGGGGCCCTCGTCGGTCTCACCGGCGGGTCGGCCGGCGCCGTCGTCGACGCCCTGCTCGACGGATCGGTGCGCGCCGACGGCCGCATCGGGGTGACCCTGTTGCGCTCGGCGCCGCTGCTCGCCGTGGCGGTCGGCACGATCGTCGCCAACCGCGCCGGGCTCGCCAACATCGGCCAGGAGGGCCAGGTGATGGTCGGCGCCGCCCTGTGCGCCTTCGTCGCCGTGCGGGTCCCCGGCCCCGGACCGGTCGCCCTGGTGGTGGCCCTGGTCGCCGCCGTCGCCGGCGGCGCGCTGTGGGCCGGCATCGCCGCCCTGCTCAAGTACGGACGGGGCGTGCCCGAGGTGATCTCGACCCTGCTCCTGATCAGCGTGGCCGCCCAGCTCTCGACCTACGCCCTCACCAAGAAGTGGTTGCTCGCCGACCGTGACCCCACCCGTCAGAGCCAGGTCGACATCGGCGAACAGCTCGCCGAGGACGCCCGCCTCCCGACCTTCTCGATCGCCGGCAACGAGCTCGACCTCGGCGTGGTGATGGCCCTCGTCCTCGCCCTGGTCGTCGCCGTCGTGCTCGCTCGGTCGGTGTGGGGCTTCCGCCTCTCGATGCTCGGCCAGAGCGTCCGGGCCGCCCGAGCCCACGGCGTGTCGGCCGTGCGGATGGGCTCCGCCGCCCTGATGGTGTCGGGCGGGCTCGCCGGCCTCGCCGGCGGCATCATGCTCGCCGGCACCGCCTCGAGCAACCGGCTCACCCTCGGCTTCTCCAACAACGTCGGGTGGGAGGGTCTGTTGGTCGCCCTGCTCGCCCGGAACCGTCCGGTCCTCGCCATCCCGATGGCGGTGCTCTTCGGCGGGCTGCGCACCGGGTCGGGCTTCCTGGCCGCCACCGGCGTCGACCGCAAGATCACCGACGTCGTGCAGGCCCTGCTCGTCCTGGCCCTCCTCGTGCCGCCGGCGCTGTTGTTCCTGCGTGAACGCCAACGGGCGACCCGGGCGGCGCGAGCGAGCGTGGCCGCCGAGGCGGTGGCGTCGTGAGCGGCTTCCTGCAAGGGCTCGTCGACGTGGCGGGCAGCTCGACGATGTACGACTCCGCCTTCCGGCTCGGGGTGCTCCTCGCCTTCGCCGCCGTCGGCGAATGGGTGGCCGAACGGTCGGGATCGCTCAACATCAGCCTCGAGGCGATGCTGCTGTCGAGCGCCTTCGCCGCCGTGCTCGGCGCCGGCGCCACCGGCTCCAACGTGGTCGGCCTCGTGTGTGGTGTGGTCGCCGGCCTGGTCGTCGCCCTCCTCCACGCCAACCTCTCCCACCGCCTCACCGCCAACCAGTTCGTCGTCGGGCTCACCCTCAACGTCCTCGCCCTCGGGCTGACCGGGTTCCTCGACGCCGAGCTCGAACCGGGCGGGGCCCGGGCTGCGACCCTCACCGTGCCGGGGCTCTCCTCGCTGCCCCTGATCGGCCCCGCCCTGTTCGAGCAGGCCTGGCCGGCGTTCCTGATCTACCCCCTCGTGCCCTTCGCCTGGTGGCTCGTCTTCCGCACCCGGTGGGGGCTCGAGGTGCGGGCGTGCGGCGAGAACCCGCAGTCGGCCGACGTGTCGGGCATCGACGTCAACGCCCGCCGTCGCCAGGCCCTGGCCTTCTGCGGGATCTGCTGCGGGATCGGTGGCGCCTACTTCGTGCTCGGCCAGGTCGGCCTGTTCGAGCAGAACATGACGGCCGGCCGGGGCTTCCTCGCCATCGCCGCGGTGATCTTCGGCGGGTGGACGCTGCGCGGCACGCTCGCCGGCTGTCTCGTGTTCGGCCTCGCCGACGCCATGCGGTTGGCCCTGCCCAACCTCGGCTACGAGTTCAACGGTGCCCTGCTCGCGCTGGCACCGTTCCTGCTGGCGCTGCTCACGATGCTCTTCTTCGCCCATCGCACGCGGGAGCCGTCGGCCCTCGCCCAGCCCTTCGTGCGCGGCCTGAAGTAGCGCGAACCCGCGCCCACCCCCGGAAGGACCCATGCACGTCTTCGATCCCGACGAGCAGCCCGCGGCGCGCCGCCAGGGCATGCTCAGCCAGCTCATCACGCCCCGTCCGATCGCCATGATCTCGACCGTCGACGAGGCCGGCGTCGCCAACGTCGCGCCCTACAGCTACGTGATGCCGGTCACCGGCGACCCGATGCTGCTCGCCGTCACGATGGGCGCCCATCGCGAGGCCGGTGGTGCCCCGAAGGACACCTGGACCAACACCGAGCGGTCGGGCGAGTTCGTCGTCAACGTCACCGCGGGGGCGATGGCCCCCCACATCGAGACCGTGGCCATGGAGTTCCCGCCCGAGGTCGACGAGGCCGGTGTCGTCGGCTGGTCGCTCGTGCCCTCGGTGAAGGTCGCACCGCCGTCGATCGCCGAGTCGCCCGCCCACCTCGAGTGTCGGGTCCACGAGGTGGTCGCCCTCGGCGCCCAGTCCGAGGTGTTCAGCGCGGTCAACGTCGTGTTCGCCGAGGTCGTGTGCGTCACCCTGTCCGAGGCGATCTGCGGCGAGGACCTGCGGGTCGACGCCACCGAGCTCGAGACGATCGGCCGGCTCGGCTTCCCCTGGTTCAACCGATCGAGCGAGCCGACGATGTTCGAGCTCCCGCGCGTGCCCTACGCCGAGTGGTCGTCGAGCGGCGCCGACCGCTCTCCCGAAACCGGCGGGTGAGCGATGGCCTGGTGGCAGGTCGTCCTGCTCCTCGGCGGCGGGTTCGCCGCCGGGGCGATCAACTCCCTGGCCGGTGGCGGTTCGATGTTGTCGGTGCCCCTGCTCGTGATGGCCGGCGTGCCGGGCACGATGGCGAACGGCTCCAACCGGCTCGGCATCCTCGCCGCGAGCGCGACGGCGGCCGTCGAGTTCCGGCGGCGCGGCGTCGACGGGGTGCGCTCCGCCGGCACCGTGCTCGCCGCGGTCGTCGTCGGCTCGGTCGTCGGCGCCTATGCGATCACCCTCGTCGACGACACCCTGTTCGAGCGGATCTTCGGCTTCCTGATGGTGCCCCTGCTCGTGTTGTCGTTGCGCCGACGACCGCCTGCGCCGACGGCCGACGACGGCACCGAGATCGCCCCGACGCCGTGGCCGACGTGGCTCACCTGGGTCGTCTTCGTCGCCATCGGGGCCTACGGCGGTGCCTTCCAGGCCGGGATCGGACTCGTCCTGATGGTCGCCCTGTTGCGCAGCGGCCTCGACGTGGTGACCGCCAACGCCGTCAAGGTGGTGGTGACCCTGGTCGTCACCGTGGTGGCGCTGCCCGTGTTCATCGCCCAGGGCCAGATCGCCTGGGCCGAGGGCCTGGTGCTGGCCCTCGGTTTCGCCGTCGGCGGCCGTGTGGGCGCCGCCCTCACCGTGAGCCGCGGCGACGAGATCGTCCGCCCGGTCCTCATCGTCGCCGTCCTCGTCTCCTCCACCCGGTTGCTCGGTCTGTGGGGGTGAACGGTCTCTGGGGGTGACTGTTCACACGGCGGAAACGCCGGTGGTCTTATGGTCAGACCATGAGTTCGCATCACCTCGCCGCCACACCCGATTCGTGCTTCTGGGGCTACCTCGACGCCACCCAGGAGCCCGTGCTCACCGTCGCCGACGGCGACACCGTCACCCTCGAGGCGATCACCCACCACTCCGGTGACGCCCCCGACCTGCTGATGGACGACGGCGTGAAGGCGATCTGGGACGGCATCCCCGAGGCCGACCGCGCCCCCGGCGTGCACATCATGACCGGCCCGATCGAGGTGGTCGGTGCCGAACCGGGCGACCGCCTCGTGGTCGAGGTGCTGTCGACCACGCCGCGACTTCGCTACGGATCGAACTGCGCCGCCAACTGGGGGCTGCTCTACGACACCTACGGCAAGGAGCGGATCACGATCTACGGGCTCGACGGCGGCTCGGAGGCCGAGGCGCCCGAGGCGTTCCCGGCGACGGCCACCCCGCTGTTCGGGTTCGACTTCACCGCCCGCGAGCTCTACGACCTGCCGGGCGTGATCTCCCCGCCCGACGAGTCGGCCCGCCGCCCGTTCGGTCGCCCGGTGAAGGTGCCGGTGCGGCCCCACCTCGGGGTGATGGGGGTGGCGCCCGAGGGTGAGCGGGTGAGCTCGATCCCGCCCGGCGTCTTCGGCGGCAACGTCGACAACTGGCGCTTCGGTCCCGGTGCGTCGGTGTCCTACCCGGTCTTCGTCGACGGGGCCCGCTTCTACGTCGGCGACCCCCACTTCGCCCAGGGCGACGGTGAGATCTGCGGCACCGCCATCGAGGCGTCGCTCGACGTCACCGTGCGCCTCAGCGTCGACAAGGGCTGCGCCAGCCTCGGCGGCGCACCGCTGACCGCGCCCCTCCTCGAAACCGCCGACCACTGGTTCACCCACGGCTTCGGCGACGACCTCGACGCCGCCATGCGCATGGCGGCCGAGGAGATGCTCGTCCTGCTGACCGGTCGGTTCGGCCTCGACGCCGACGACGCCTACTCGCTGGCCTCGGTGGCGATCGACCTCGGCGTCACCCAGGTCGTCGACGGCACCGTCGGCTGCCACGCCGCCCTCGCCAAGTCGATCCTCGTCTGATCCTGGTCCGATAGGGGTCTGATCGCGGTCTGGCCGCGAGCGCGCGCCCGGATCGCCGCGATCTCGGCGAGACTGTCGCCATGGGCGAACCCGTCGACCTCACCGCTGCGCCGAATCCCGAGCCCGACGACGAGTCGCGCTCGCTTCCCCGGCCCGAACCCCGCCCCGAGAGCCATCGGGTCCGCAAGCTGATCCTGGTCGGGGTGGGGTTGGTGAGCGTCGTGCTGCTGTGGCTGCTCGGCGCCGCCGTCCTGCCGCGCTGGTGGTCGCAGCGGATCGGCGGGATCGTCGACGGCGGCATCATCGGCGCCTCCCTGCTCGGGGTCGCGATCGGGGCGATCTTCTCGCTGCTGCCGGTGCTCGTCCTCTACGCCGCGGTCCGCTTCCGGGGAGGTTGGCGCCGGCTCCTGGTGATGGTCGTGGTCGCAGCCCTCACCGCGGCCCCCAACCTGTTGACCCTCGGCATCGTGATCGGCGACGGCAACGCCGCCCACTCGGCCGAACGGACCCTCGATGTCGAGGCTCCCGGATTTCGCGGCGGCACCCTCGTCGGCGTCGTGATCGGCGTCGTCGTCGGGTCGTTGCTCGCCTACCTGCTGGCGTCGCGCCGACGCAACAAGCGCAAGGTCCACGAGCTCGAGGCCCGGCTCGCCACCCAGGACTGAGCGATGGTCAGCCGGCGAGGTGGCCCGCCAGCCGTCGAGCCATCAGCGTGAGCTGATAGGTGGCCATGCACAGGCCCGACGCCGGGAAGGTCGACGCCCCGGCGACGTAGAGGTTGTCGACGCCGTGGACCTTGCAGTCGCGGTCGACCACGCCCTGGGCCGGGTCGTCGTGCATGCGGGTGCCGCCCATGAAGTGGCTCGTGCCGGTGGCGCCGCGGGGCCACACCTGATCGAGACCGGGGAGCTCGTCGACGACGCGACCGAGGCCGGCGCGTTCGAACTCCTCGGCCATCACCCGATGCCCGTGCTTGAGGGTGCGCCGGTCGAGCTCGGTCAGGTTGGAGCGCACCATCACGCGGGGCACGCCGAACCGGTCGACCTTCCCCGGGTCGAGCATCACCCGGTTGTCGGGGTCCGGGGCCTGCTCGGCCCACGTGCGGATGCCGAACCAGCGATGTCCTCGCAGCCGGCGTGACGCCTCCCCGATGCCGTGCCCGATGATCATCGGCAGCTCGGCCCCGCCCTGGGCCGCGTCGCGCCACCCCCACGACGGGCCCTCGCGGTGCCGCGCCCGGGCGAGCGCGCCCCGCCCGACGGCGGCGGCCCGGGAGCGGCCGACCCAGTGTTCGTAGGGTCGGTAGGGGAGGAGGAACGCCGCGGTGTCGAGGATCTCCGCTCGCCGCTGTTCCTCGGGGGAGACCCGGAGCGCCCCGACCGCCAGCTTGGTGCCGTGCACGTAGCCGAGCACGTCGCCGGGGATCGTGTAGAGCCCGGGGTCGAAGTCGTCGTCGGCCGGCTCGACCCGGCCCGACACGAAGTGGAAGTGGCCCATGAAGTAGCGGCCGACCTGATCGTGGTGGTTGCCGAGCCCGCCGAGGTCGCGTCGCGAGGCGAGGAGGAGCCGGGAGTTCTCGATGGCGGCGGCCAGGACGACGTTGGTGCCGGTGACGGTGAACGCCTCCGACGGCGACCCGTCGGTGGGCACCACCCGGAGGCCGGTCACCGTCGTGGCGGCGTCGTCGGTGAGGAGTTCCACGACATGGCCGTCGAGCACGACCTGGGTGGTGATCGAGCGGTCGAGCTGCCGTCGCAGCAGTTCACCCAGTCGCGCCACCCGGCTCCGTTGGAAGATCTTGGTCTCGAGCCGATCGCTGTCGGCGACGAGCACGCCGTCGTCGACGCGGGCGAGGCGCTCGCGCCAGTCGTCGAGGTCGAAGGTGTCGAAGGGGACCCGCAGCAGCTCGTGGACGTCGGCGACCCAGGGCGCGAGGTCGTCGTGGTCGATCGGCCACCCCGAATGCGGCACCCACGGACGCTCGGCGTAGCCGATCGGGTCCATCGGGGCGCAGTTGCCGCCCCAGCAGTTGGTCGACCCGCCGAGGAACCGCTTGCGCGACGCGATGCCGACGCCGATGTCGCC
>JBPEXC010000038.1:0-2251 GCA_052032035.1 Acidimicrobiales bacterium
AGCCCTCGACCGGCCGGTCACCATCGTCGAACCGCAGCTCGATCCCGCCGCCCGGCTCGCCGCCCGCGACGCGTGGCGAGCGGCCCTGCCCGACCCAGACTGAACCATGCCCGTTGCGCCCGACGACCGACTCCTGGTGAAAGTCGCCCGCCTCTACCACGAGGACGGCTGCAGCCAGTTCGACGTGGCCGGCCGTCTCGGCCTCAGCCAGGCCAAGGTCTCGCGGCTGCTCAAGGAGGCCAAGACCCGGGGCATCGTCACGGTGACGGTCACCAGCCCGGTCGGGGTCCACACCGACCTCGAGGGTGAGCTCGAGGCCGCCTTCGGATTGAGCGAGGCGATCGTCGTCGACACCTCGGCCGAGGGCGACGAACTCCTGCGCCACCTCGGCGCAGCGGCCGCCCGCCACCTCGAGACGACGCTCCGCCCCGGCATGGTCCTCGGCATCTCGTCGTGGAGCGATGCCCTGCGGGCGACCGTCGACGCGATGAAGTCGGTCAACAGCCTCAACGGCCTCAAGGTCGTCCAGATCCTGGGCGGCGTCGGCGACCCGGACGCGGAGCGCCACGCCACCGAGCTGGCTCGCACCCTGGCGCTCACCGTCCGGGGCGAGGCCGCGCTCCTGCCGGTGCCGGGCGTCGTCGGCAGCCCCGCAGCCCGCGACGTCCTGAGCGAGGACCCGTCGGTGCGACGGGTCCTCGACCTGTTCGGCGGGGTGTCGGTGGCCCTCGTCGGCATCGGGGCGGTGGAACCGTCACCTCGCCTGGCCCGCTCCGGCAACGTGTTCTCCGCCGAGGAACTCGCCGATCTCGAGCAGCGAGGCGCCGTCGGCGACATCTGCCTTCGCTTCTTCGACGCCGACGGCACGCCGCTCCCGGGCCCGCTCGCGGATCGGGTGATCGGCATGGACCTCCCGACCCTCGCGGCGGTCCCGCGGCGCATCGCGGTGGCCGCCGGCGACCGGAAGCTGGCGGCGATCACCGGTGCGCTGCGAGGCGGCCTGCTCACCCAGCTCGTCACCGACTGCCGCACCGCCGAAGCGCTGCTCGTCGATTGACAGCCACCCGGTAGACAGGCACTCGGTAGGCTGGTCGCTCGATGTCGGCCCCCTTGCTCCTGTATCTGACGAAGCAGCTCGAGATGGCCGTGCGGTCCGACCTCGAGGCCGTCCTCACCCCCGAGGGTGTGAGCGTCGCCCAGTACACGGCCCTCACCGTGCTCGAGCGGAGCCCCGGCCTCACGTCGGCCACCCTCGCCCGCCGGGCGTTCGTGTCGGCCCAGGCGATGAGCGAGGTCGTACGCACCCTCGAGGCCAACGGGTTCATCACCCGCACCCCGGATCCGTCACACGGCAAGCGGCTGCTGCTCGACCTCACGCCGGCCGCCGTCGAGCTGCTCGACACCCTCCGGGGCCCGGTCGACGCCATCGAGTCCCGCATGACCGCCGGCCTCGGCACCGGCGACGACGCCGAACTGCGCCGCATGCTCACCAGCTGCCTCGAGCAGCTCCGGACCTGAACGCAGGACCGCCGATCCTGTCGACAGGATTGTCGACAACCCGCTGCCGGGCGGGCACACTTGGCGCCGTGACCACGCGACCTGCCGGCATTCCCGTGTTGCTCATGCGCGGCGGGACGTCGAAGGGCGCCTTCCTCCTGGCGGACGATCTGCCGAGCGACGCCGCGGCCCGTGACGATCTCCTGCTCCGACTGATGGGCTCCCCCGACCCCCGCCAGATCGACGGCCTCGGCGGTGGCCACCCCCTCACCACCAAGGTGGCGGTGGTCGGGCCCAGCCACGACCCGCGGGCCGAGCTCTCCTATCTGTTCCTCCAGCCCGCGGTCGACGAGCCCCAGGTGTCCGACCGCCAGAACTGCGGCAACATGCTCGCCGCCGTCGGGCCCTTCGCCCTCGAGCGGGGCCTGATCCACGCCGAGCCCGGCGCCGCCACGGCGACCGTGCGGATCCTGATGGAGAACACCGACTCGATCGCCATCGCCACCTTCGCCGTGGCCGACGGGCTCCCCGTCTACGACGGCGACCTCGCCATCAGCGGCGTGCCGGGCACGGCGGCACCGATCCGCCTCGACTTCGAGGACGTGGCCGGTTCGAGCTGTGGGGCACTGTTCCCCACCGACAACCTCGTCGACGAGGTCGCCGGGGTCGAGGTGACGATGGTCGACCACGGCATGCCCGTGATCCTGCTGCGCGCCGGCGACCTCGGGCTCCGCGGCGACGAGTCGCCCGCCGA
>JBPEXC010000380.1:0-2928 GCA_052032035.1 Acidimicrobiales bacterium
GCGGTGCTCCGCTTCGTGGCGCCGGCCTTCACGGTGTTGCTCTTCTCGGTGCCGGCCGATCGGTCGGTGGCGCGGGTCGGTCGTTTGGTGGTCATGGGTCGGCTCCCACCGTGGTCGTGCCGCCGTCGGAGATCGTTGTCGGACTCGGTGTCGTCGGATTCGGTGTGCCCGTCCCGGTCGGGTCGGTCGTCGAGGTGGCGTCCCCGTCACCGGGTGGGTCGCCGCCCGGCACCGTGGTCGTGGTCGGGAGCGGCGGGGTGAGGGCCGGGGTGGGCACCACCGAGTACTCGCACGGACCCCCACAGCCTGAGCCGGGATCGCGGGGTGCCCGTCCGGGGCCGGCGACCGTCTGTTCCCCGGTGATCGGTTCGACGTCGTCGGCGGTCTCGAACTGGTCGAGCAGCGGCGGCTCGGCGAACGCCTCGGCCGGGCGTCCGGCGAGGGCAACGCTCATGAACGTCGAGAAGGCGATCGCGGGGTGGCTGCCACCGGTCACCTGGGCCACGCCGTTGAGGTTGCGGAGTGGGGCGAGGCCGTCGACGTGGCCCATCCACACCGCCGTCACCAGCGACGGCGTGTAGCCGACGAACCAGGCGGCCGTGTAGTCCTGGGCGGTGCCGGTCTTGCCGGCGATCGGATGACCCGCCACCGCGGACCGAGGCCCGGTGCCGCCCTCGACCACGCCCTGGAGCACGGCGGTGACGTTGTCGGCCACGGCGCTCGACAGCACCCGTTCGCTCACCTGGTTGGTGTTGTCGATCAGGACGGAGCCGTCGGGGCCGAGCACCCGGATGACGGCGATCGGTGCGGCCCGCACGCCGTGGTTGGCGAACGTGCCGTAGGCCGACGCCATCTCGAGGGGTGACGACTCGGCCGAGCCGAGGGCGAGGCTGGCGCCGTAAGGGGCCTCGGGGTCGACCCGGGCGAGGCCGAGCCGGTTGGCGAGTTCGGCGGTCGGCCCGATGCCGATGTCGACGATCAGGCGGGCGAAGACGGTGTTGACCGACGCCGCCATCGCCTCGGCCAGGCTGATGTCGCCGCGGTCGGCGTGGTCGTAATTCGAGATCGTGCACTGGGTGCCGATGCAGCCCGGCATCACCCAGTCGGCGGGTGCGGGGTAGATCGTGTCGGGCCCGAGGCCGCGCTCGAACGCGGCGGCCAGCACGATCGGCTTGAACGACGAGCCCGGCTGGAACCCGGTCGTACCCCCGATGGCCAGGTTCACCTGGCTGGCGGCGTGGTCGCGGCCGCCGACCATCGCCAACACCTCACCGGTGGCCGGGTCGAGCGACACCAGACTCATGTCGACGGGGAACTCGGTGCCCTCGAGGCGGGCGGCGACCGCAGCCTCGGCGGCTTCCTGGAGATCGCTGTCGATCGACGTCTCGATCGTCAGACCGCCCCGGTAGAGGAGGTCCTCGCCGAGTTCGTCGAGCAGCTGCTGCTCGACCCAGTCGACGAAGAAGGGGTGATCGACCGCGCCCTTGACCGGGGGCGGCACGACGACGGTCACCGGACCGTCGGGGAGCGCACCGCCGTCCTGCAGCCACAGTTCCCGGGCGGCGTGGCGCTCGAACTCCTCGACCCCGAGGCGGCCGGCGTCGACCATCGCCTGGAGCACGAGGAGCCGCCGGGCCTCGGCTGCGGCCAGGTCGACGCGCGGCGACAGCCGGGTCGGGGCCTGGACGACACCGGCGAGGGTGGCGGCCTGGGACACGTCGAGGTCGGCGACCTCGACCCCGAAGTAGAGCTCGGCGGCGGCGCCGAGGCCGTAGGCGCCCGAGCCGTAGTAGCTCGACTCGAGGTAGGCGAAGAGGATCTCGTCCTTGGTCATCCGGCGCTCGAGCTCGGTGGCGAGGAGGGCCTCGCGGAACTTGCGCTCGAAGGTCTGTTCGCCGCTGAGGTAGACGTTCTTGATGTACTGCTGGGTGATCGTCGAGCCGCCCTGGGCGATCTCGCCGACCTCGAGGTTGGTGCGGGCGGCGCGGACGACACCTTCGAGGTCGACGCCCGGATGGTCGTAGAAGCGCTGGTCCTCGATGGCGACGATGGCGTCGAGCATCACCTGGGGCACGTCCTCGGGGAGGATCTCGACGGTGCGGTCGAAGCCCCGGTAGACGCCGATCGTGGCGCCATCGCGATCGAGGACCGTGGAGGGCACGGCGCTGATCTCGGGGCGCTCGTCGGGCAGCTCGCCGGGGAGCGGGGCGAACAGCAGCGTGCCGGCGGCCACGCCGCCGGCGATCGGCGGCACGACCAGGGCGGCCACGCCGAGGGCCACGATCGACCGGACCAGGCCGCCGAGGCCGGCGCCGAGACGCGATCGGCGGCGGAACCGCTCGAAGGGGTCGACGCGGCGGCTCACGGCGCAGGCTCCCCGTCCACCGGCGCTGCCGCCGCCGTCGTCGCCACCTCGCTGCAGGCGTCGCTCTGGAGGGAGGCCGCATCGCTGCGCCCGTCGAACGAGGCCGACACGGTGACGACCACGGGGCCGACTGCGTCGCAGGAGAGGAGCCACCGGGCGGCACCGGCGGCGTCGCTGGCCACACTCGGCGCCGACAGCACGGTGACGACGCCCGGCTCGACGGGCGGCACCTCCTCGCCGCTCTCGGGGTCGATGGTGGTGGGCGTCGGCGCCGGAGCCGCCAACGAGATCGAGGCGATCACGCCCTCGACGGGGCGTTGCACGAGCCGGCCCTCGGCGTCGACGTGGCGGGTGGCGACGGTGGCGGCGATCGTCCAGGTCTGCCCGGGGGTGGCGGTGTCGCCGTCGACGAGGGCGACGACGGGCCCCCGGGGGGCGCGTGCGAGCAGCGGTTCGTGGCGGGCGTCGGCGCCGGCGGCCACGAAGACGACGTCGGCCGGGCCGCTGGTGGCGAGGGATGGCACGTAGGCCCGGATCCGATAGCGGCCACCGCGGATCCCCTC
>JBPEXC010000381.1:0-7421 GCA_052032035.1 Acidimicrobiales bacterium
GCGACGAGCTCGTCGCCGCGACGCCAGCGCAGCAGCGCCTCGACGCCCCACACGCGGTCCGACGGCACGTGCATGATCGGCTGGTAGGCGAGCTCGAACTCCCGGTCGGCGAGCGCTCGCCGCAGCTCCGCGGCGTCCTCCTCGGCGGTCGGTACCGAGTCGACGAGGGCTTCCTGGGCCTTGCGACGGTTCTTGGCCTCGTACATGGCGGCGTCGGCCCGGGCGATCAGCTCGTCCGCGGTGAGGGCCGGGTCGGAGGTCCACGCCGGCCCCGTGGTGGCGGAGACGTGGATCCGGCGCCCCTCGACCTCGAGGTCGTGGCGGGCGAGGTCCTCGAACCGCTGGCCGAGCATGACGGCGACCTCGACCGAGGGCGTGTCGGGGCAGATCACGAGGAACTCGTCCCCGCCGAGCCGACCGACCACGTCGCCCTCGCGCACGGCGTCGAGGAGACGACGGGTGACCGACTCGAGCACGGCGTCGCCGGCCGAGTGACCAAAGGTGTCGTTCACGATCTTGAACTTGTCGAGGTCGAGGTAGACGGCGGTGAGCCCGGACCCCGGGTTGCGCAGCAGCTCGTCGAGGGCCTGCACGGTCGACTCCCGATTGAGGGTGCCGGTGAGCGAGTCGTAGGTGGCCCGCACGTGGAGTTCCTTGCGCATCGCGGCGCTCTCGGTCGTGTCGGTGATCGCCATGATGGCGCCGGTGACCGCACCGGACTCCTCGGTCAGGGCGCGGAGGCGGGCGTTGCAGACCCGGCGCCGGCGCTCGAACAGGAGCGTCACCTCGAGCTCCTCCGGTTCGCCGCTGGCGAAGACGCTCTGCGTGGCCGCCATCAACCGTGGGCCGTCGTCGTCGATGACGTGTTGGAACAGGTCGTCGAAGTGGTCGCCGTCAGCGCCGAGGATCACCGAGGCCCGATCGTTGCGGTAGACGATGGCGCCCTCGGTGTCGAAGTGGACGACGCCGAGGGGCAGGGCCTGGGCCAGACGATCGAGGAGCTGCTCGCGGGCTCGGAGCTGCTCCTGGGCCCGCATCTCGTCGCTGATGTCGAGCATCTCGGCGACGACGAACCCTTCGGCGTGGTCGTCGAGCTGGTTGTGGTTGGCCACCTCCATCCAGCAGAACTCGCCGTCGCGTCGCAGGTGACGCAGGCGGGTGCGTCGCACCGTGTTGCGGTTGCCGAGCATCTCGAGCCACGCGTCGATGGCGGGCGGTTGGTCGTCGGGGTGGACGAAGTCGAGCGAACGCTTGCCGACGAGCTGATGCTCGTCGAACCCGAGGATCTCGCAGAGGTCGTCGTCGGCCGCCACGATCACACCGGCGGCGTCCTTCTTCATGCGACCGAGTCGAGGTCGGATCGGCACGGACTGCACCACGTCGAGCGAGGTCGGGGCAGCTGCCGCTCCCGGGGTGAGCACCCCGACGTAGACGCTGTGAGCGTCGTTGACGTCGAACAACAGCACCCGGATCGAGGTGGTCTGGTCGGCGAGCAGTTGCACGGTGCACTCGGCCACGCCGTGGCGTTTCACCTGTTCCCAGGCTTCGATGACGGGCCGCACCGACTGGGGCACGACGAGGTCGAGCAAGGATCGGCTCTCGATCGTGCGGTGGCCGGGCCCGAGGTCGAGCGTGTCGGGGAGCGGAACCGTCAGCCCGTCGGGGCCGACGGCCACCACGACGCTGTCGGGGTGGGCGCCGAGCACCGCGTCGAAGGCGGCGCGCTGCTCTTGCGCGTCGGCGGCGGGATTGAGTTCGATGTCGTCGGACATGGCGGCCCCTCGGGTGAACGTCACTCAGCATCCTCGGTCCGTTGCCAGGGCCTATGAGCGAACCGGGCGGGCACCACCACCCACCGGACCGGGCCGAACGACCCAGGTTGCAGCACCGGTGCGAGGGCGTCGTCAGCCGGGATCGGGTGGGTCGTCCAGACGGGCCAGGAGGGCGGGTCGCGCCGCGAGGCCGAGACCGATCACCACGATCGCCAGCCCGGCGCCGGAGACGACGACGCGCGGACTGGAGGCGTCCGAGAGGCGGGTCTGGACCAGGGCGCCGATCGGGTAGGCAGCCTGGAAGGTCATGATCCGCAACGACATCACCCGGCCCCGGATCCGGTCGGCGACGATCGACTGGACCGCGGTGTTGCTCGTGGCGACGACCGAGATGAACGCCATGCCGGCGCCGAGCAGGCCGACGGCGCCGACCCAGGGCGACGTCGACACCCCGAACAGCACCACGGCGAGGCCGTAGACGGGGAACGCCACGCGGATCACCGACCCCCGGGCGAGGTCGCCGAGCATGCCCGACACGATCGGGGCACCGAGCATGGCGCCGACGCCGAGCAGGGAGCTGAGCACCCCGAGGCCGGTGGGCCCGATCTCGTAGACCTGTTCGGCGAACACGACGACGAAGGTGACGATCGGGAACCCGAGGGAGGCCACGATCACCGCACACAGGATCCCCACACCGATGCCGGGCTGGTTGCGGGTGTAGCGGATCGCCTCGACGAACCCGGCGATCACCGGCCGCTTCTCCCGCACCTGGCCGGTGGCGCCGGGGTCGATCAGGATCAGGGCCAGCAACACGGCGGAGAACGAGAACGCGTTGGCGAGGAACGCGGCGCCCGGGCCGGCGGCGGCGATGAAGGCTCCCCCGACCGCGGGCCCGATGCCGCGGGCGATGTTGAACTGCAGGGAGTTCATCGAGATCGCCGAGGGCAGGTCCTCGTTGGGCACGAGGAGGGGGATGAACGACTGCCAGGTCGGGATCAGGAACCCGCCGACCAGCCCGCCGAGCGCGGCGACGCCGACGATGACCCCGGGCCGTCGCTCCCCCGACGCCCACAGCGCCGCCAGCGACAGGGCGGCCACCGCGGCGAGGGTCTGGCCGACGATCAGGACCCGGCGCCGGTCCCAGCGGTCGGCGACGTTGCCGGCGAAGGGCGCGAGGAACACCGACGGGAACAGGGACGCGAACGCGGCGAATCCGGCCCAGCTGGCGCGGCCGGTGATCTGCAACAGGACGTAGGGCAGGGCGAGGTTCTGCAGCCACGTGCCGGAGTTCGACACGAGGGCTCCCAGCCAGAACCGGCGGAAGTCGCGGTGGCGGAACGCCCGCAGACCGTGTCGGACCCCGCTCGGTCTGTCGCCGGGGGTATCCACTCGCGCCCAGCCTAACGGCGTTCGCCCTCCTCGGCGGCGGCTGCGTCGAGCCGCTCGGCCAGGTGGCGACGCTCCACCTCGTTGCGGGTGATCGTCAGCGCCCGCCCGAACGCCTCGGCGGCCTCGGCCCAGCGGCCGAGCTCGAGCAGGAGCTCGCCCCGGGTGCTGTGGAGGTAGGGGTAGTCAGCGAGCTGGTCGACGAGGTCGGGGTCGTCGTCGATGAGGGCCAGCCCGGCGGCCGGACCGTTCGCCCGCGACACGGCGATCGCCCGGTTGAGCCGGTGGAGCGGCACCGGCCACCGTTCGGTCAGCAGGTCGTAGAGGGTCACGATCGTGGCCCAGTCGGTCCCGCCGGGGGTGCCGCTGTCGGGAGCGACGTGGAGCGCCGCGATGGCGGCGAGGAGCTGGTAGGGGCCGAGGCGTCCGAAGGCATGGGCGTCGGCCAGCAACGCCCGCCCGAGGTCGAGCTTCGCGCCATCCCACAGGGCGCGGTCCTGGCGCTCGAGGGTGACCAGGCGACCGTCGTCGTCGAGTCGGGCGTCGCGGCGGGCGTCGGTCAACAACAGGAGGGCCCGCAGCCCGATCAGTTCGGGGTCGTCGGGCACCAGGCGATGGAGCAGCTCGGCCAGCCACAGGGCCTCGTCGCACAGGTCGCCGCGCACCAGGTCGGCGGGGGTGGTGGCGGTGTGTCCCTCGGAGAAGATCGAGTAGACGACCCCGGCGACCACCCCGAGCCGGTCGGTGAGCAGGTCGCGGTCGATCGCTGCGAACGTCACGTCGTCGGCCTGGAGCCGCGTCCGGGCCCGGCTGAGGCGGCGCCCCATCGCCGCGGGCGACACGAGCAGGGCCCGAGCGATCTGGTCGGTGGTGAGGCCGCCGACCACCCGCAGGGTGAGGGCGATCTGGGTGTCGCGGTCGAGGTCGGGGTGGCAGCAGCCGCACAGCAGGGCGAGCTGGTCGTCGACGACGGTCTGCGACGGCGGGGCGTCGGCGGCGTCGGGCGCGGCGGCCGCCAGGGAGGCGGCGACGGCGAGCTGGGGCAGCCGATCGGCGAAGCGCCGGTCGCGGCGGTGACGGTCGATGGCCCGTCGGCGAGCGGCGGTCAACAGCCACGCGCCGGGCCGGTCGGGGACGCCGTCGGTGGCCCAGCGGCGGGCGGCCTCCTCGAACGCCTCGGCGGCGAGGTCCTCGGCGAGGGCGACGTCGCGGGTCTCTCGCACCAGCACCGACATCAGTCGGGGCCACTCGGTGCGGAAGACGGCCGCGACGTCGGCACGCTCGCTCACGGGGACCTCACGCTCGGTTCGAGATCCGAGGGCTCACTCGTAGCTCATGACCGGCCACACCTCGACCGTGCCGTAGGTGACGTTGGGGATCTTGGCCGCCCACTCGATGGCGGCGGCCTCGTCGGCGACGTCGATCAGGTAGAAGCCGCCGAACACCTCCTTGGTCTCGGCGTGGGGGCCGTCGGTGGTGACGACGGCGTCGTCGCGCACCCGCACGGTCTTGACCGACGCCGCCGGCTGGAGGGCCTCGCCGCCGAGCAGGGCGCCGGCCTTGGTGAGGGCCTCGGTGTAGTCGAACCAGGCCTGCATCTCGGCGGCCATCTCGGGCGAGTCGGGGGCCGGGGCGGCGGCTTCGTCGGCGTGGAGGGCGAGGAGGTACTTCATGGTGGTGCTCCGTTCGTTGGCGGGTGTCCGATGCGATCCGGGTCGTTCCCGGTCGCCATCATGACGAACGGGTCGACACCATTCGGACAGCGGACCCGGAAAAAGTTCTGGCCCCTCGCCCGGCGACGATCGCGCACACGGTCGCGAAGCCGATCGCCACCGCCACCCCGACCTCGAGCGGGAACACGACGGTGAGCGACGTCAGGAGCAGCGGCATCGCCATGCCCGGGTAGGCGAGGAGGTAGAAGGTGGAGGTCAGCGAGCCGCGGGTGGCGTCGTCGGCGACCTGGCCGAGCACGGTGAGGCTGCCGGCGGTGAGGGCCCCCGACGCGGTGCCGAGCAGGGCGGCGGCCGGCAGGATCAGCGGCCACGACCCGGTGGAGAGAGCGGCGAGCCCGAACCCGTAGCCGACGATGCCCACCACCATGCTCGTCGGCAGGGCGACGGCGGCGCCGATGCGGGCGACCAGGGGGCGAGCCAGCACGCCCGGGAGGGCCGTGATCATGCCGACGGCACCGGCGACGAGGACCCGTGACGCCCCGGTCGCCCCGTCGAGGATGATCACGGGGAACAGGGCGAACGACACCGAGGCGAAGGCGAACACCCAGATCGCGGCCGGGGCGACCAGGCCGAAGAACGTGCGTCGGGCGTGGGTCGGCACCCCGAACTCGATTCGCAACGGACGCGGCTCGCCGGCCGGCCGGTGGTCGGGCACGGCGAGGACGAGGGGGATGACGGCCACGGTCAGCACGATGTGGACGACGAAGGGAACGGTGAGCGGCGAGCCGATCGTCTCGGCGATCAGCGCCGACACGATCGGGCCGAGCCCGAACCCGGCGTAGCTCACGACGGTCGTCAACACGGCGGCCCGCTGCTCCTGCCCCCGACCCAACAGCTCCTGGAGCCACGCCGACGCGATGCCCAGCACGGCGCCGCTGACCACACCGAGCAGGAGGCGGCCGAGGAGGAGGAACACGAACGCGTCGCGCCCGACGAGGAGGCACAGCGAGGCCACCGCCGACAGGGCGACGAAGGGCACGACGATCGGCTTGCGGCCGAGCCGATCGGAGATCGGGCCGATCACGAGCAGGGTCGACAGGATGCCGGCGACGTAGACGACGAAGATCGCCATCGTGGCCGAGTCGCCGAGCTCGAGCCGGTCCTTGTAGAGGACGAGGAACGGGGTGGAGACGTTGGTGCCGTAGGCGACGGCGAACAGTCCGGCCGCGACCGAGACGGCGTCGCGGTTCACGAGGCGTTCGCAGCGAGGGGCACTCGCGGGACGTTACCCGCGGCCGACCGAGGCCCGGTAGCCGGCGAAACGACGCAGACGCAGGCTGTTGGTGACCACGAACACCGAACTGAGGCCCATCGCCCCCGCTGCGATCATCGGGTCGAGCACGCCGAACGCCGCGAGCGGAATGGCCGCCGCGTTGTAGGCGAACGCCCAGAACAGGTTGCCTCGGATCGTGCTGAGGGTGCGGCGGGCGAGGGCGATGGCGTCGGCGACGGCCCGCAGGTCGCCCGACACGATCGTCAGGTCGCTGGCCTCGATGGCGACGTCGGTGCCGGTGCCGATGGCGATGCCGAGATCGGCCAGGGCGAGGGCGGGGGCGTCGTTGATGCCGTCGCCGACCATCGCCACCCGCTTGCCCCCGGCCTGGAGGCGTTCCATCTCGGCCGCCTTCTGCTCGGGCAACACGCCGGCGATCACCCGGTCGATCCCGACCTCGGCGGCCACCGCTCGAGCGGTGCGTTCGTTGTCGCCGGTGAGCAGGGTGACGTCGAGGCCGAGGTCGCCGAAGGCGGCGACCGCGTCGGCCGAGGTGGGCCGGATCGAGTCGGTGACGACGAGCACGGCCTCGGCCACCCCGTCACGCCCGACGAACACCGCCGTGTCGCCGGCCGCTTCGGCCGCCTCGGCGAGGGCGGCGACCGGCGCCGGAACGCTCTCGAACCCTGCATCGTTGAACAACAGCGCCCGACCGACCATCACCTCACGTCCGGCGATCGTGCCGACCACGCCACGGCCGGGCTTGTTGACGAAGCCGTCGACGTCGTGGCGCACGTCGGAGGCGGCGGCAATGGCGGCCGCGATCGGGTGCTCGGATCGGTCCTCGAGCGATGCCGCCAGGCCGAGCAGTTCCTCGGGAGTCGCACGTTCGCGGCCGTCGATGGCGGCCGGGACGAGGGTCTCGCGCAGGGTCATGCGGGCCTCGGTGATCGTGCCGGTCTTGTCGAGCACGATCGTGTCGATCGTCCGGGTGTCCTCGAGGATCTCGCCACCCTTGATGATCACGCCGAGCTGGGCGCCGCGGCCGGTGCCGACCATGATGCCGAGCGGGGTGGCCAGCCCGAGGGCGCACGGGCAGGCGATGATGAGGACCGCCACCGCGGCGGTGAAGGCGTCGTCGACCGGGCGGCCCAGCAGGAGCCAGGCGGCGAGGGTGACGACGGCGACCACGAGCGCGGTGGGCACGAACACCGCGGAGACCCGGTCGGCGAGGCGTTGCACCTCGGCGCGGGATCCCTGGGCCTGTTCGACCAGGGCGACGATCTGGCTGAGGGCGGTGTCGGCACCGACGCGGGT
>JBPEXC010000382.1:0-5082 GCA_052032035.1 Acidimicrobiales bacterium
CGTCGGTGAGCCGGAGGGAGTGGCTCACTTCTCTACGGCAGGAAACCGCGGTGGGGTACCGGCTGGGTACCGCGGTGCGCCGCCGTGCGCACCCGCACGGTTGTAGCACCTCCCGGACCAGGGGGAAACTTGGTCAAGTTTCGAAGGAAATCGCCCTGACCTGGGGTGGCGCAGCGTCACTCTCGGCCCTCGCGGCGTCGGCGAGCGCCAGGGACGTCGTGGCGCGGTAGCGTCGTCGGCGGAGAGATGGCAGAGCGGACTATTGCGTCGGTCTTGAAAACCGTTGGGCCTCCGGGTCCCGGGGGTTCGAATCCCCCTCTCTCCGCCACCCGGGAGCTCGGCCTCAGGCCGGCTCGCCGCCGCTGAGTCGGAGGACCGTGCCGAGTTCGAGGTCGCCTCGCTCGGCCGCCTCCCAGCGTTCGGGGTCGATGCGGTGCGCTGAACAGAACGAGGCGAGGTCGCCGCCGGCGTCTCCTCGAGCAGCCCACGCAACGGCTGCGGCGTCGGGGTGGCGAAACCCCTGACGGCGCAGACGCTCTGTCAACTGCTCGAGGAGGGCCCGACGGGCCTCGGCGGATGCGGCGGAACGGGTCATGCCAGCCATGCCAACTCCTTCAGGGATGCGAACTCCGGATCGGTGGCCACCAGCGTCGACAGCTTGGCACGGACCCGGCGGTCGATCTGGCGGACGTTCGCCGCCGCCAGATCGGTCATGGCCGCGACGGTGTTGGCCGGGCTCGGATCACCGTCTGCGTGCTGGGTCCGATAGGCGATGTGGACCCGCTGGTCGCGCTCGGACGCCACCCGAGCGATGGCGGCGCGGAGCAGCGCGACGGTGGGGTCGACGGTCGCCAATGTGTCGAAGCCGACGTCGGGCGCGGCGCCCACACCGACCGACGCTTCGTCGCCCGCCCCGTCGGCCGGCGTGTCGCCCGGATCGGTCGAGGTGGACCGATGCCCGGCCGTCTCCGACACGAGTCGATCGATCGCCCGGCCGGCCCACACCCACGGCAGGGCGCCGCCGTCGGCCGTCCACGAACACCCGTGGAACAGGAAGGCGATGTCGATCACCAGGCCGGCGAGGATGTCGTCGTCGTTGGCGAGATCGAGCCGGCCCATGGCGAGGAGCCGCTGGCGCGCTGCGCCACGGAGTTCGCCGTCGAACTCGGTGGCGAGCGTCCACAGGGCGGCGCGGTCGCCGCCGGCCAGGGCGCTCATGACGGCCTCCAACCGTCGTCGTCGTTCGGGGTGCATGAAGGTGGTCCTTTCGTCGGGAACGTGGTCACGGGCTCCATTGCTACTCAGGCGGTGTGACAACCTCGGTGGCGATGCCTGCCACGACGTCCCCGACGCCCAGCCCGCGAGCGGCCCACCCGGCCGATGTGTCGGCGATCGCCGACGTGCTCGCCGACGCCTTCCTCGACGACCCGGTGATGGGGTGGGCGTTCGACTCGACCGTGCGACGACGTCGGCTCCGGGCGATGTGGGGCTTCCTGGCGGAGCGGTCCTACGTGCCGACCGGCGATGCCACCGTGTTGGTCGACGACGCAGCGGAGTCGGCGGGCTCCGCGATCCCCGCTGCCGCGCTGTGGGCCCGATCGGACCGGCGATCCGGCGACGTCTTCTGGGACGCCCACGGCGCCGAGTTCGCGGCGGCGCTCGAGGGCGACCTCGAGCGGCTCGGGTCGCTGTCGGCGGTGATGGCCGAGCACCACCCCGGCGACCCCCACTACTACCTCTTGGCGATCGGGGTCGTCTCGACCGCCCAGGGCCGGGGTCTCGGGACCCGACTGGCGGCCCCGACCCTCGATCGGGCCGACGCCGAGGGCCTCGGCTGCTATCTCGAGGCCACGTCGCCGAGGAGTCGAGACCTCTATCGACGCTGGGGGTTCGAGGTCACCGGCGAGTTCTCGGCGCCCGACGGCCCTCCCCTGTGGGCGATGTGGCGGCCGCCGACCGCCATCAGCTGAGGTCGGCCAGGTCGTCGGCGTCGAACACGGCGGCCTCGGCCAACAGCCCGGCGAAGCCGTCGACGAAGGCTGCGAAGTCGGGCGTCGTCGGCAGGGGACTCCCGCCGATCACGATCGGTTGCGGCAGGAGGTCGGCCAACCGGGTGATCGTCGACGCCGGGTGGAACTGGTTCTCGGGGAAGGTGGGCCACACGACGAGGGGTCGGGTGAGGCTGCGCAGCTCGTCGTCGCCGAGACCTCGCAGCGTGCCGCCGGCGGTCAGGTCGTCGACGACGTCGGCTCGTCCCTGCTCCACGGCGCAGGCCCGCAGCAGTTCGTCGCGCACAGCGTCGCCGGCGATCGTCGGCCACGCCGCCACGATCCGGGCGATCAGCCCGGGCCGGTCGACGGCGAGCCGCAGCGCGGCCGAGCAGCCGTCGGCGGCGGCCACTACGACCGGGAGCGGCCCGGCGGTCGCCACCGTCTCGGCGAGGGCGGCCGACTCGTCGCCCCAGTGGCTGGGTGCGACCGGTCGCCGGTGCACGACGACACGCAGGTCGCGTGCGGCGAGCGCGTCGACGATCCCCGAGGCGCCCCACCACTCCTCGGCGGTCGACCCGTCGTAGAGCCCGCCGTGGACGAGCACGAGCGCCCCCATCGCCGACGTGCCGCCGTGGCTCGATCCGGTGTCTGCTGGTCCGCCGCTGGTCACCTCGGCGACGGTAGCGGCGCGGGGTGGCGCGTGTTTGGAACGGGCGGTGGTGGTGAACGCCGTTGCCATGGCCTCCAACGCTCCCGCCCCGAACGACGCCACCCGCTCCGACGCCACACCCTCCGACGTGTTCGTGGCCGAGGGCGACGGCGATCGCCCCGCCAGCCTCGACCGCCCCGAGCCCACCTTCCCCGGCCAGCCCGCCAAGCGGCGCCGGACGATCACGATGCCCGACCTTGGGCTCGGCACCTGGGAACTCGACGGCGACACGGCCGAGAAGATGGTGCGCGCCGCCCTCGACCTCGGTGTGCGCCACATCGACACCGCCCAGATGTACGGCAACGAGGACGCCGTCGGTCGAGCGATCGCCGCCAGCGGCGTCGACCGCGACGACCTGTTCGTCACGACGAAGATCGGCAACGACAACCACGAACCCGATCGGGTCGCCGCCTCGCTGCGCGACAGCCTGGCCGAACTCCAGCTCGACCACGTCGACCTCACCCTGGTCCACTGGCCGGTCGAGTTCGACCGGATGCCGGCCACCCTCGACACGCTCGCCCAGGCCCAGGCGGCCGGGCTCACCCGCCACCTCGGCGTCTCCAACTTCACGATCGAGCAGCTCGACCAGGTGCACCACCTCGCCCCCCTCGAGGTGCTCCAGGTCGAGTGCCACCCCTACCTGCAGCAGCGCGAGCTGCGGCAGTGGGCGGTCGACCACCAGTGGCTCCTCACCGCCTACTCGCCGATCGCCCAGGGCGACGTGTTCGACGACGACGTGCTCGCCGACATCGCCGCCGCCCACTCCGAGGACGAGCGCCAGGTGTCGCCGGTGCAGGTGGCGCTCGCGTTCCTCCGCTCGCTCGACAATGTCGTGGCGATCCCTCGCACCTCCGACCCCGACCACCTCGCCGCCAACTGGGCGTCGCTCGAGGTCGAGTTGACCGCCGACGAGATCGCTCGCATCGAAGCCCTCGACGCCGGCCGCCGCCTCGTCGATCCGACCTTCGCTCCGTGGTGACGCGATCGTGAGCACCATGACCGCCTCCCCCCTCCCCGCCGTCGCTCGCCGAGCGATCGACGCCGCCCTCGAGTACACGATCGTGCCGAGCTTCTCCGAGATCGGACCGGCGCTGCGCTCCCGCCTCGACCACTGGGAGCCGCTCCCGTCGATGGCCGGACGCAACGTCGTGCTGACCGGCGGCAGCGGCGGCATCGGCCGAGCCATCGTCGACCAACTCGTCGGCCTCGGCGCCACGGTCGTGCTGACGTCGCGCGACGCCGACCGGGCGACCGACGTCGCCGACGAGGTGAACGCAGCGGCCCGAGCCGCCGAGGGTGTCGACCAGCCGGGTGAGGCGATCGGTATGAGCGTGGACACGGGCGACTTCGACTCGGTCGACGCCTTCGCCGCCGCCGTCGTCGGACGCCTCGGCACGATCGACGTGCTCGTCCACAACGCCGGCGCCCTGACCGACACCCACCGCACCGGCGCCCACGGCATCGAACTCACCCTCGCCTCCCACCTGGTCGGGCCGTTCCGACTCACCACCGCACTGCGCGACCACCTCGCCGACGGAGCGCGGGTGCTCTGGATGTCGTCCGGCGGCATGTACACCCAGGGCCTCGACGTCGACCGACTGCAGATGTCGCCCGACGACTACAAGGGCGCCGTCGCCTACGCCCGGGCCAAGCGGGCCCAGGTCGAACTCGTCCGACACCTCGCCCCGATGTGGGCCCCCGGCGTCGTGATGCACGCCATGCACCCGGGCTGGGTCGACACCGACGGCGTCACCGCCTCGCTGCCCGGGTTCGCCTCGGTGATGGGCCCGATCCTCCGCTCGGCCGACCAGGGCGCCGACACGATGACCTGGCTCGCCGCCGGCGGCGCCGACGACGACCCCCCAGGCGGCTTCTACCTCGACCGTCGAGCCCGTGGCACCGCCTACGTGCCCGGCACCGACACCACCCCCGACGAGCGATCCCGATTGCTCCGCTGGCTCCAGGAGGTCCAGCACCATGGCTGACTACACCACCACCGTCCGTTCCCCGTGGCCGCCCGAGAAGGCGTTCGACTATCTCGCCGACCTGCGCAACTTCTCCGAGTGGGATCCGGGGGTGTCGCGATCCGAGATGGTGACGGGCGCCGCCCCCGGCGAAGGGGCCGAGTTCGACGTCACCGCCAACGGCGCCGACCTCCGCTACCGGATCACCGAGTACCGCTCGCCCGAGACCGTGGCCTTCGAGGCCCGCACCCGCTTCCTCACCTCGCGTGACCGGGTGACGGTCACCGAGGACGAGCTCGGCTGCCGGGTCCGCTACGACGCCACCCTCGAGCTCAACGGCCCGCTCGGCAACCTCGACCCCCTCCTGGCGCCGGTGTTCCGCCGCATCGCCACCAAGGCCGCCGACGGCCTGCTCGAG
>JBPEXC010000383.1:0-2890 GCA_052032035.1 Acidimicrobiales bacterium
AGGGCCGATCTGGTCTTAGCGACACGAGGGGTGCGTTGATCGCAGACGTCCTTGACCTTGTCCTAACTCTACAGCCGAAGATTGTTGTATTAGAGAATGTTGCCGGTTTCGTTCAAGGGGCGACTTCGGCATTGGGATTTCTAGAGCGATCGATCGAGAAACTGAATCGCGCGACCGGTTGTGAGTATTCCATGTATTGGCGGATCCTTGACGCCAATCAATACGGCGTTGCTCAGGCCAGGCGTCGTGCGTTTGTCGTTCTCAGCAGAGTTGGCCCGGTACTGTGGCCGACCCCTCAACCCGAGGAACTGCGTCCCGTTGCTTGGGACGCGATCGGTGGCCTAAGTGACCCGGAAGCCGAGGAACTCAGCTGCACTGGGCGGTATGGGTTGCTCCTTCCTTCGATCCCTGAGGGGGAGAATTACCAGTGGCACACGGAACGAGGCGGTGGGCTTCCCCTCTTCGGATACCGGACTCGGTACTGGTCCTTCCTGCAGAAGCTCTCGAAGGCTAGACCAGCGTGGACCTTGGCGGCCCAGCCTGGCCCGTCGACAGGGCCGTTCCATTGGGACTCGAGGCCTCTCACAGTGCGAGAGATGTTGCTACTTCAGTCGTTCCCGGCGGACTGGAAAGTCGTCGGCACTAGACGAGAGCGAGTTCGTCAGGTCGGGAACGCTACTCCGCCTGCCCTTGCGGAGAGGGTCGGCGGTTCCCTGGCTGAGCTCCTAGGAGTGGATCGGTCAAGCCCGAAGCTCGGCCACGTGCGGACCGGGGAGATACCGGCGCCGGAGCGGCGCAAACCCGTGCCGAGGTCGTTCAGGGATCTGGCGGGAGCATACCCGGCTCATCCTGGTGCAGGGCTGGGTCCGTCCCCGCGGTCTTCGTGAGAGCTGTTCAAGGATTTCATCTGCCCAGCGCGACGTCCTGGCTGACCATGGTGAGGCCCCGGCGGCCGATGCTCGACAGGGTGACGACGTCGTCGTCGTCGCCGGGCGGGGGCCAGTCGACCTGGAGGCCGAGGGGGCGGGTGCCCTGGGGGCCGAGGAGCAGGAGTCGTCCGTCCGGGAGGAAGCGCGCCACCGGGAGCGGGCCGAGGCCCTTGGGCACCCCGATGCCGGCCCCGAGGTGGTCGCCGGCCTCCAGCGGCAGCACGCGACCGTCGCGACGCAACTGCAGGATGCGGCCGCCGTCGACGACGACGCTCTCGCCCGCGTGCTCGCGCAGCGGTCCCGCCGGTCGCAGCAGGCGATCGCCGTGCGTGAGGTCGAGGGTCGGCCAACACGCCGTCCACCCCAGGTACTGGTCGAGGCGGGTGAGTCCGGCGACGACGCAGCGGTCCGCCGGGCGCACCGGGTCGGGCATGATGTCGGCCGCCGGCAGCACGGAGCGGAGCAGTTCGAGCAGGAGCGGCTGGTCGTGGCCGCTGCCGGTGACGATCACTTGGCCGAAGCGGGCCGACACCGCCGACCAGTCGTCGGGTCGCACGATGCCGTCCCGATGGCTGAGCGACGCCCCGACGGTGAGGCACTGCCGCAGTCGGTCGGTGACCGCGGCGGGATCGTCGTCCGGCCCGGCGCTCAGGGGATGGACCAGCAGGAGCCGCTCGGTGTCCGGATCGGCGATCGTGATCGACACGTCGCCGCCGTCGTTGTCGACGACGGCCACGGGCCCGGCCGGGAGCCGGCCCGAGAGCTCGACCCGATGGGCCAGCCAGCCGGCCATCGCCGCAATCGAGCGGTCGATCACGTCGCACCCGGCGATCTCGACGCCCTGACGAGCGAAGGCGTCGCGCAGGAGTCGGCGGCCGCGGGGGCCGAGACTCGAGGGCACGCCGAGCATCACCCGCACCTCGAACAGGTCCTCGGTGTCGAGGTCGAGCGCGTCGGCCACCGAATCGACGATCACGCCGGCCACGGCGTCGGCCAGCATCATCGCCTCGGCACTGTCCTGGGCGACGAGATCACGCAGCCGATCCGTGATCCGATGGCCGCAGCCGTCGTCGCCGAACCAGCGCAACAGCAGGCCGTCGTGGCGGTCGCCGAGGCGAACCGTGCGCGATTCGTCGAGCCGGTGCGACGCGAAGACGCGATGGCGCCCCAGATCGATGCCGACCACCTCGCGGAGCGAGTCACCGATCGGTGGCTCGGCGCGAGGCGGCTCTGGGTGCGCGGCGCTCACCTTCCAGAAGGTAGTGCTCGACCCGGTCGGCAGCTACGGGCAATCCGCCCTTGGCGACCTGGGTCGCCTCGGGCGTTTCCCCTGTTCAGTCGAAGTTCGGCTTCCGCTTCTCGACGATGGCGGCCCGGCCCTCGGCCACGTCGTTGCCCATGAAGTTGAGCATCTCGAACGCAAGGCTGGCGTCGAATGCGGGGGCGGCTTGGTTCACCCACAGGTTGAGGGCCCGCTTGGTCCAGCGAGCGGCGTCCTGGGGACCCGTCGCGATCTTGGTGGCCACCTCCATCGCGGTGTCCATCAGCTCGTCGCCGGGCACCGACTTCGACACCAGGCCGATCTGATCGGCGGTCTTGCCGTCGATGAAGTCGGAGGTGATCAGGTAGTACTTCGCCTTCGCCAGCCCGCACAGGAGCGGCCAGATGATGTTGGCGTGATCACCGGCGGCGACGCCGAGGCGCAGGTGGCCGTCGGTGAAGCGGGCGTCGTCGGCGATGATCGAGATGTCGGCCATCAGCCCGACCGCCAGGCCGGCGCCGACCGCCACGCCGTTGATCGCCGACACGATGATCTTGGAGCACCGGGTCATGCCGTAGACGATGTCGCCGGCCTCCTTGAAGGCGACCTTCATGCCGTCGTAGTCGTTGACCATCGTGTCGAGCCACTCGAGGTCGCCGCCGGCGCTGAACGCCTTGCCGGCGCCGGTGACGACCACGAC
>JBPEXC010000384.1:0-9935 GCA_052032035.1 Acidimicrobiales bacterium
TTTCACCGCTCACTCGATCGGCTCGGGACCGAGTACGTCGATCTCTACCTGATCCACCAGCCGCTCGGCGACTACTACAGCGCATGGCGAGCGATGGAAGGCCTCGCCGGTGAAGGTCTGACCCGAGCGATCGGGGTGTCGAACTTCCACCCCGACCGCCTCGTCGACCTCATCGCCCACAACGACGTCGTGCCCGCCGTCGACCAGATCGAGATCCACCCGTTCCACCAGCGGGTCGACGACCACGCGGTGCTGCGGGAGCACGGGGTGCAAGCCGAAGCCTGGGGTGGGTTCGCCGAAGGACGCAACGGGCTCTTCGGCAACGAGGTCCTCGCCGGGATCGGCGATGCCCACGGCAAGTCGGTCGCCCAGGTCGTCCTGCGATGGCTCGTCCAGCGGGAGATCGCGACCATCCCGAAGACGGTGCGGCCGGAGCGGATGGCCGAGAACCTCGACGTCTTCGACTTCGCGCTCGACGACGAGCAGATGGCGCAGATCACGACCCTCGAGACCGGAGGGTCGGCGTTCTTCGACCATCGGGACCCCGAGATGGTGGCCTGGCTCAACGGGCGCGTCGAGGGGTAGGTTCCGTCGCTCGCTCCGACGGGCTCGCCCGCCGGGGGCGATGGGTCCGCCGACCCGGACCCGGGAGGGCAGGCATCCCCGGAGCGCCCCGGGCCGACGGCGGTGGCCCCGGCGGTGGGGCAACACAACCGAGCCGTCTACCAGGAACTTCTCGGCTACGACGCCGCCCGGTTGCACCAGCTCGAAACCGACGGCGTGATCTGACCCCGGCCGTCGGTCCGCCTCGACCGATACACTCCGTGGCCGTCCCGCGCCCGTCGTGCCGCCCCGAGACCCACGGATCCGTCCGCAGGGTTACCGGGGCGTAACCCTGTGCCCACCCTGGGGGTCGAACAATCGTGGAAACCATCGTCACTCGCATCGAGCATGCGGCCAAGGGCAACGGCACCATCACGTTCGTGACCGGCGACGAGCCGGTGACCAAGACCTACGGCGCCCTCCACACCGAGGCCAAGGAGGTCGCCGCCAACCTCCAGGCCCGGGGCATCGAGCGGGGCGATCACGTCGCCCTCCTCGGGCCGACGACCGAGTCGTTCGTCACCGCCGCCCAGGCGATCTGGCTGTGCGGCGCCACCCTCGTCGTGCTGCCCCTCCCGATGCGGCTGGCGTCGCTCGACGAGTTCGTCGCCTCCACCCGCACCCGGATCCAGCGGGCCGACTGCGCCGCCGTGCTCGTCGACCCCGATCTCGCCCCCTTCGTCGAGGCCGGCCCGGGCGACCCGCCCCTGGTGTCGGTGGCCGACATCCTGCCGGGGTCCAGCGCCCTCGGGCCCGACGACTTCGTGCGGCCCGACTACGACGCCGACGACCTCTTCGTCCTGCAGTTCACCAGCGGCTCCACCTCGGAACCCAAGGGCGTGATGCTGCCGAACCACATGGTCGCGGCCAACCTCGACGCCATCCTCGAGGCGGCCGAGGTCGACGTCGACGACGACGTGATGGTCTCGTGGCTGCCCCTCTACCACGACATGGGGCTCGTCGGGTTCCTGATCCTGCCGATGGCCCAGGGCATCAGCCTCGTCCTCGGCGCTCCCCAGGACTTCCTGGCGTCGCCGGGTCGTTGGATGGAGTGGATCTCCACCTACGGCGGCACCGCCACCGCCGGCCCCAACTTCAGCTACGTGCTCGCCACCCGGGCCCTCAACCGGTCGAAGGAGACCCTCGACCTGTCCCGCCTGCGCATCGCCCTCAACGGCGCCGAACCCGTCGACCCCGCCTCGGTGCAGGCCTTCATCGACGCCGGCGCCCGCCACGGCATGCGGCCCGGGGCGATCTTCCCGGCCTTCGGCATGGCCGAACTGGCGATCGCCGGCAGCTTCCCGAAGCCCCTCACCGGCATGGAGGTCGACATCGTCGACGCCACCGCCCTCGAGCAGGACCACCGGGCCACGCCGGTCGCCGCCGACCATCCCGCCGCCCGCTCGATCGTCGGGCTCGGCCGCCCCGTGCCGGGGCTCGAGTTCCGGGTCGTCGAACCCGGTAGCGGGCGAGTGCTCGGCGAGCGCGAGGTGGGCGAGCTCCAGATCCGGGGCACCTCGGTCACCCCCGGCTACTACCAGCGGCCCGAGGCCAACGACGAGTTGTTCACCGACGGCTGGCTCTGCACCGGCGACCTCGCCTACCTGGTCGACGGCCAGATGCACATGTGTGGCCGCATCAAGGACGTGATCATCGTCGGCGGCCGCAACGTCTACCCGCAGGACATCGAGCGGGCGGTCGGCGAACTCGACGGCATCCGGGCCGGCAACGTGATCGCCTTCGGCGTCGAGGGCAAGAAGGGCAAGGAGACCGTCGTCGTCGTGGCCGAGACCCGCGCCGCCGACCTCGACGACCTCGGCCACGCCGTGCACGAGAAGGCCGTGGAGGCCGTTGGCGTACCCTCCAAGGACGTCGTGTTCGTGCCGCCGTCGACCCTGCCCAAGACCAGCTCGGGCAAGCTGCAACGGGCGCTGTGCAAGCAGCGCTACCTCGACGGCACCCTCGAGACCCTCGCCGGCTGATCCCGCCGGCCGGTCGGAGACGCGCCCCCGATCGCCGTTAGGCTCGACGTCGATGATCGACGTCACCGATGCCACGTTCGAGACCGACGTTCTCGAGGAGTCCAACAAGCGCCCGGTCGTGATCGACCTGTGGGCGGAGTGGTGCGGCCCGTGCCGCACCCTCGGACCGATCATCGAGAAGGTGATCGACGAGACCGGCGGCCGGGTGCTCCTCGCCAAGGTCGACGTCGACGCCAACCCGCAGATCTCCCAGGCCTTCCGGGTGCAGTCGATCCCTGCGGTCTACGCCCTGGTCGACGGCCAGGTCGTCGACGGGTTCATGGGCGCCCAGCCCGAGGAGCAGATCCGGGAGTTCGTGGCCCGCCTGCTGCCGAGCGAGGACGACCTCGCCCTCGAGGCGCTGCTCGAGGCCGGCGACGAGGACTCGCTGCGGCAGATCCTGGAGAGCCAGCCGGGCCACGAGGACGCGATCGTCGCCCTCGCCGAGCTCCTGGTCGAGTCGGGGCGCAGCGCCGAGGCCCTCGACCTGCTGGCCCGGATCCCCGAGACGGAACGGACCCGTCCGATCGCGGCCCGAGCCCGCACCGGGGCCGAGGGCGAGGCCTCGAAGCAGGCCGAGATCGAGACCCGTCTCACCGAGCTGCTGCCGACGGTGAAGGGCGACGACGACGCCCGCCAGGAGTTCGTCGATCTGCTCGACGTGCTCGGAGCTGAGCATCCTGCCACCGCCGGATGGCGCAAGAAGCTCACCGCCCAGCTGTACTAGGAGCGAGCTCCTCCGCGAGCCCGCACCACCTTCTCGCCTCCGGGCGGGCCCTCCCTTCGATGCCGCCCGACGCGCCGTGCGTCCGGGTGCGGCGTCCGAGCCCGACGGGACCGCCGAGGAGGGTCCGTGGACGTCGACACCGACGAGGGCCGCGCCGGCTTCGGCGACGACCCGCCGAGATTCCGGCTCACCCTGGCCGACCGCATCGACGACCTCGCCGACCGGTTCGACGGGTGGCGTGATCGCCCCGTCGTGGTGGCCGCCGGTGTCGCTGCCGGTCTCGTGGTCGCCGCGCTCTGGTGGCTCGGTCGCACCCCGCCGCCGGCGGCGGTCGACGCCGCCATCCCGTTCGCGAGCGCTGCCCCGTCGGCCAGCGCGACCGATGGCACAGACCCGTCGGGCACAGCGGGGCCGGGCACAGTGGGGTCGGGCACAGCCGGGTTGGAAGCAGGCGAGCCGGAGACCGGCGGGTCGGGTTCACCCGCATCGACCGGGAGCGGAGGCGGCGCTCCCGCAGCGGTCGAGGTCGAGGTGGTGGTCGTGCACGTCGCCGGTGCCGTCGTGGCACCCGGGGTCTACGAACTGCCGGTGTCGGCGCGGGTCCACGACGCGATCGAGGCGGCCGGTGGCGCCGCCCCGGTCGCCGACCTCGACGCGCTCAACCTGGCGGCGCCGCTCGTCGACGGCATGCAGATCCGCGTCCCGGAACCGGGGGAGACCGCCGCGGTCATGGTGCTGCCCGACTCGGCGGCCGGTGGCGGGGCGGCCGGTGGCGGTGCGGTCGGCGGCGGTGCGGCCGGCGGTCTGGTCGACCTGAACCGCGCTGACGCCGACACGCTCGACACGCTGCCGGGCGTCGGTCCGGCCACCGCAGCGGCGATCGTCGCCCACCGAGACGAGCACGGGCCGTTCGCCGCCGTCGACGATCTCGAAGCCGTGCCCGGCATCGGCCCCGCGAAGCTCGCCGCCATCGCCGACCTGGTCACCGTCTCGTGATCGAGCGGGCGCCCGGCCCGAACGGCCGGAGCGGGCGACCGTCGTGAAGGAACACGAGATCGCTCTCGTGGCGGTGGCGATGCTGCTCGCCGCCCTGGTCGGGGCCGGCAGCGACGAGGCCGCCGTCCTCACGATCGTGCCGTGGCCGGTCGCCCTCGTGCCGGTAGTGGTCGCCTGGGTCACCCGGACGGTGCCCATCGTCCTCGTCGCCTTCGTCCTGCTCGCCGCGTGGCGTGGCGCCGGTGAGCGAGCTGCGTGGGAGGCGGCCCGTCTCGACGCCGGCCCGCTCACCGCCACGGTCGAGGTGGTGGCCGACCCCGAACCGATCGGTCTCGGGGTGCCCGGGGTGCGCGCCGAGGCCCGCCTGGCCGACGGTCGGCGCGTCGCACTCGAGGCCTACGGCGCACCCGCCGGCGCGCTCGGGCGCACCACGGTCGGGAGCCGATTGCTCGTCGAGGGGACGGCTCGACCGGCCGGTGACGGCGACTGGGACCGGATCCGCCACCTCACCGGTCGGGTGTCGGTCACCCAGGCCGTCGTCGTCGGCGATCCGACCGGGGCGTGGGCCCTGGCCGAGGCGCTCCGGGCCCGGGTGGCTGCGGGCGCGGCGGGCGTCGACGCCGACCGTCGGGCCCTCTACCTCGGGTTGGTCACCGGCGACGACCGGGACCAGGACGCGGCGCAGCAGGCCAGGTTCCGGGTCGCCGGTCTGAGCCACCTCCTCGCGGTGTCCGGGCAGAACGTGGCGTTCGTGTTGAGCGTGGTGGGCCCCGTGGTGCGGCGGTTGCCGATCGGGATGCGGTTCGCGGCGGTGGCCGGGGTGTTGGTCGTCTTCGTGTTGGTGACCCGGCTCGAGCCGTCGGTGGTGCGGGCGACGGTGACGGCGTCCGCGGCGACCTGGGCGGCCCTCACCGGTCGGCGGGCGGAGGGGGTGCGGGCGCTGTCGATCGCGGTCGGGGCGTTGGTGGTGATCGACCCGTTCCTCGCCGGCGCGGTGGGGTTCCAGCTGTCGGTGGCGGCGAGTGCGGGGATCGTGCTCGGCGCGCCGGCCATCGTCCGCCGACTCGGTGGTCCGCCGTGGTTGGCGATGCCGGCGGCGGTGACGTTGTCGGCCCAGGCGGCGGTGGCGCCGCTGTTGTGGTGGCGGTTCGGGCCGCTCGGGGTGGTGTCGTTGCCGGCCAACCTGCTGGCGGGGTGGGCGGCCGGACTGGTGATGATGTGGGGGGTGGGGGTCGGCGTGGTGCTCGGTGGATGGGCGGCGGCGGTGGCCTGGCCGGTCGACGGGTTGGTGTGGTGGATCGACGCGGTCGCCCGGGTCGCGGTCCGTGCGCCGCTGCCCCGCGTCGAGGGTGGGGTGGTGGCGGCCTCGGTGGTGTGGTGGTGGGTGGCGCGCACGTCGCCGGGGGTGCGGCGGCGGGTGCGGGCGTTGGTGGTGGCCTTCGTCGTCGCGGCGCGGCCGGGCATGGTGGCGGGGCCCTCCCAGCTGGCGTCGCCGGTCTTCCCGCATCGAGCGGAGCTGGTCGGTGTCGAGTGGTTTGCGGGGCCGGAGGGTGCCGTGGTCGTCGTCGGGGCGGGGGCCGACCGGGCGACCATCGAGGTGCTGGTGGCGCACCGGGTGCGTGCGGTCACCGTGGTGGCGACGACCGGGAGCCGTCGGTCCCGTGCGGTGGTGGCGGCGGTGGTCGACGTGGTCGGTGCGACGACGGTGATCGCGCCGCCGGTGCACCGGATCCGTGGGGCGTGGCCGGTGCGCGCCGGTGCGGCGCTGCCGATCCGGGGCGGGACGTTGGTGCTCACGCCGTCGGCCGACGGCACGGTGCTCGAGGTCGAGGCGAGGGCGGGGCCGTCGCCGTGAGCCGGTCAGATCGTCCGGTCGAGCGGGGTGGCGATCGACCGGGCGACCAACCGGTCGGCGAGCTCCCGGGCCTCGGCGGTGGGGAGGTCGGGCACGACGACGGAACCGGCGCCGCCCCGTCCCGCGGTGGTGAGATGGAGGCTCACCAGGTCGAGGCGTCGCTGGAAGATCGTCGCCGTCGTGCGCACGAGCTGGATCTTGTCGAGATCGACGAGCTGGAGTCGCTCGGCCACCACCCCCGAGCGGACCAGCAGGTGGCGGTCGTCGAGGGCATGGCCGAGGCGCTGCCATCGCCGGACCGCCACCGCCCACGCGCCGCCGAGCGCGACGACGGCGAGCCCGACGACGACCGCGGCGGGCGCCCGCCACCCGAGCCACCAGGCGTTGGCCGCGAGCGGGCCGGCGACGAGCAGCACGAGCATCGACCAGCGGACGCCGGCGCGGCGGATCGTGGCCCGAGCCACCGGCCGGAGGCGGTCCTCGTCGAGGTCGACCTCGTCCCAGATCAGCAGCGCAAGGCGCCGCCACGTGCCCCAGGGGGACGCCGGCGACAGGGTCGTCGACGTGGCGACGTCGCCGATCTCGATGTCGGCGGTCTCGAAACGGACCTGCTCGCGTTGCTGTGCGCGCAGGAGGACGTGGTGGTCGACGGCGATCGCCTGGATCCGTTCCCGCCGCACGGCCTGCCCGGTCTCCTTCAGCAGCCCGGTCTGGATCCGCAGCCGATCGGGCTCGTCCCACAGCTGGAACCCGCCCAGCGCGAACACCCCGGTCACCGACGCGACCACGGCGGTCCCCAGCGACACCAGGACCACGAGACTCGACCCGACGACGTTGCGGAGATCGAACACGTCGACGCCGAGCGCCCCGGCGACGATGACGGCGCCGGCCACGACCGCGAGGGTCGAGAGGGCGCCGAGTGCGCGCCGGGCCAGCTGCACCCGGAGCACCTCGCCGAAGGGTGGTGCCACCACCGGCGGACGGACCGGGGCGGGGGCTGCGACGGGCGCCGGTGGCGGCCAGGCCGACGGCGCGTCGAGCCCGAGCACCGGCGGACCCGTGGGCGGCCCGACAGTCGGTGTGCCAGTGGGTGGTGTGCCAGTCGGTGGTGTGCCAGTCGGTGGTGGGCCGGTCGGTGATGTGCCGGCTGCCGGGGACATCGCGGTCGGGGGTGGGGCGTCGAGGCGGGGGAGGGGCGCGCCGGTGCCGGTCCGGAGCACGACGGCCAGACGTTCGCCCTGGGGCCGTTTCACGTAGCGGATCCCGATGTCACCGTCCCCCGACGCCTCGCTGATCTGGATCTCGACGAGGTCGAGGGCGCGGGCCACCACGTTGGCGGTCGACGTGACGTTCTGGATCTTCGGCCGTGCGATCACCTGGCGCTTGCGCCACAGCAACCCGTACTCGAATCGCACCGCCTCGTCGTCGACGCGGTAGCGCGTCGTGTACCAGCGGGCGACGGCGCCGCCGAGGGGCACCAACACCACCAGCGCCTCGAGGCTCGACAGCCACCCGCCGCCGCTCACCACGACGAAGCCGATCACGATCTGCTGCGCCGCCTTCGCCAGTTCGAACAGGACGGTGGCCGGGTGGACGTGCTCCCAGCCGCCGTCGTCAGATCGCGCCACCGGCGAGCTCCTGTCGCAGCCAGTGGACCGTCGCGTCGTCGAGGTGCGGGATCGTGAGGTTCGGGGCGACGGCGCCGGCGGTGTGCACCGTGAGCGTGGTGAGACCGAGGAGCCGATCGATCGGTCCGTCGGAGGTGGTGACGGTCTGCACACGGTTGCGGGGCACGACGGCGGAGCGGTGGGTGACCACACCCCAACGGGCGGCCACCGACTCGTTGTCGAGGTGGTAGCGCCACGTCCGGTAGCGGACCTGGGCCACCGTGAGACCCAGCGCGGTGACGACGACGGCGGCGAGCACCGGCACGACGAGGACCGGGAGCGGCCCGTCGACGTCGGCCACGCGCAGGGTCACGTCGAGGGCGCCGAGCGCCAATAACACCACGACGCCGACGACGACGGCCACGCCGCGCCAGAGACGGAGGACCGAGGGCGGGAGGGCACGCACGCGACCATTGTGACACTACGGTGCCCCGATGCTCCTGTCGCACGTCGGCGCCGTGGTCGCCCTCGCAGCCTTCCTGATCGGGCTGTCGAAGGGCGGGCTCGGCGGTGGGATCGGGCCGTTCATCACGATCCTCACCTCGCTGGCCCTGCCCCCGACCGTCGCCCTCGGCCTACTCCTGCCGATGCTGATGGCCACCGACCTCGTCGCCCTCTACGCCCTGCGGGGTTCGTGGAACCGGGACGACCTCGTGCGCCTCGTGCCGCCGGCCGCCGTGGCGATCTTCCTCACCAGCCTCTTCCTCGGTTCGCTGTCGGAGGACGCGGTGCGGTGGTTCCTCGCGGCCTTCTCGATCGTGTTCGTCCTCTACCGGCTCCTCGGCGACCGCCTCGGCCTCTCCGATCTCGACGCCGGCCCGACCTTCGGCGCGGTCGCCGGGTTCGTCTCGGGGGTCACCTCGACCGCCGCCCACGCCGGCGGGCCACCGGTCGCCGCCTACCTGCTGGCCCGCAAGATCGAGCCCCTCACCTACGCCGGCACGAGTGCGGTGTTCTTCTTCGTCGTCAACTGGCTCAAGGTGCCCGGCTACGCCCTGAACGGGTTCTTCGATCTCGACCTCCTCGTCCGCATGGCGCCGGCGGCGACGGCCGCCCTGCCCGGTGTCTTCGTCGGCCGCTGGCTGGTCCAACGCATCGACCGCACCCAGTTCGAGCGGTTGATCCTCTTCGGGCTGGTCATCGGGGCCGCCGTCCTCGTGCTGAAGTAGGCGCGGCCCGTCGGCCGGAGCGGTGGCCCGAGCGGTGGCTCGAGCGGTGGCCCGGCCCGGCGCCCGAGCGAGGTAACGCGCAGGTGTCGCCGAGGTAGCCTTCCGGGGTGGCCGGCATCATCGACGACGAACGCAACGGGGTCGCGCATTCCGCCCGCGAGCTCACGACCCGACGCCAGGTCGCGGCGGCCGTGGTCGCGGCCGGCTCGGGGCGGGTCCTCGTCGCCGGTGTCGCCGTGCTCGCCGCGCTGCGGTTCGTCTGGGCCCTGGCCGGTCGCCCGTTCGAGTTGGCCGACCTCGTCGTCGTCGCTGCGGTCGTCGCCCTCGTCGGCCCGGTCGAGTGGGTGATCCACAAGCTCGTGCTGCACGCCCCGGTCGACTCCCGCCGACTCGGCATCCTCGGTGTCGGGCTCGGGCACCGGGCCCACCACGCCGCCCCCGACGACCTGCGCTGGATCACCCTCGACGGTCGCGAGGCCGGGGGTGCGCTGCTCGGCTTCGGCGTGGTGTCCGGCGTCGTGTCGAGCGTGGTGGCCCTGGCGCTCGGCGCCCCCGTGATCGCCACGGCACTCACCGGCTGGTCGGTGGCCGCCGTCGCCCTCACCCACTACGAGTTCGTGCACCTCCTGGTCCACTCCGCCTACCGCCCGTCGAGCCGGTTCTACGCCGCCCTCGACCGGCACCATCGGCTCCACCACCACCGCAACGAGCAGTACTGGCTGGGGGTGACGGCCCGCACCGGCGACCGACTGTTCGGCACCCTGCCCCGCTCGAAGGGCGACGTGCCGCGCTCGACCACCACCCGCACGCTCTCCCGCTGACCGACAGTCGTTTTGGCTCTCGAAGGGTCGCCGGGGCAAGCTCGCCCGATGAGCACCCCCGCAGCCTCCGGTCAGG
>JBPEXC010000385.1:0-7543 GCA_052032035.1 Acidimicrobiales bacterium
CTCGTGGCGTCGCTGATCTCGCTCGCCGACAACGCCGGGCTGCGGATCACCGCCGCCGGGGTCGACACCGCCGTGCAGCGCGACGAGTTGCTCGAGCTCGGCTGTACCCGCGGCCAGGGCCGGTGGGTGTCGTCGGTGCTCACCTCGGACGAGATGGCCCAGCTCATCGAAGCCCGACACCTGGTCGAACCGATCTGAGCGACGCCGGCGCGGCGTTGGCTAGGGTCGGCGCCCGTGACCGTTGCCGCCGTCGTCCTGGCCGCCGGTGGGGGGACCCGTTTCGAGGGGCCGACCCACAAACTCCTGGCGCCGCTGCGGGGACGCCCCGTGGTGTGCTGGGCGATCGACGCGGCACTGGCTGCGGGCTTCGACGAGGTCTACGTCACCCACGGCGCCGTCGACCTCACGTCGGTCGTGCCCGAGGGGGTGACGCTGCTCGAGGTCGCCGACTGGGCCGACGGTCAGGCCCGATCCCTGGCCCGGGCCGTCGAGGCGGCCGCCGCCGACGGGCATGCCGCGCTCGTGGTCGGGCTCGGCGATCAGCCGCTGGTCGGCCCGGCGGCGTGGCGGACGGTCGGCGCCGGTCGGGGCGGGATCGTCACCGCGACGTTCGACGGCGACCGCCGACCGCCGGTCAAGCTCGACGCCGAGGTGTGGCCCCTGCTCGACGGGGTGGGGGACGAGGGGGCCCGAGGGCTGATGCGGAGTCGTCCCGACCTGGTTCGTGAGGTACCGTGCATCGGCAATCCATCCGACATCGACCGTCTCGAGGATCTCGCCCCATGGAGCTGACCAACACCTTCACCGTCGACCGGCCCGTCGCCGAGACCTGGCGCATCCTGAACGATCTCGAGTTCATCGCCCCGTGCATGCCCGGAGCGAAGTTGACCGAGGTCGAGGGTGAGGAATACCGCGGCCTCGTGAAGATCAAGGTGGGCCCGATCACCGCCCAGTACAAGGGCAAGGCCCACTTCGAGTCCCAGGACGAGGCCGCCGGTGTCGCCAAGCTGAAGGCGGAGGGCCGCGACCCCCGCCAGGGCAACGCCAGCGCCATCGTGACCGCCACCCTCACCGAGGCCGGCGCCGCCGCCACCGACGTCGAGATCCACACCGATCTCACGATCAGCGGCAAGATCGCGCAGTTCGGTCGCGGCGCGATCGAGGACGTGTCGAAGAAGCTGCTCGGCCAGTTCGCCGACAACCTCCAGGCCAAGCTCGACGAGGAGGGCAGCGCCGAGGCCGACGCCGCCGACACCCCTGCCGAGGCTGCGCCCGCCGCCGAGACCGCCCCCGCCGCCGAGACCGCGGCCGCTGCGACGTCGGCCGGCGACGGTGGCGTCCGGGTGATCGACTCGCCCGACCCCGAGCCCGTCGACCTGGTGTCCGCCTCGGGCGGCGCCGTCGTCAAGCGCGTCGCGCCCGTCGTGGCCGCCCTGCTGTTGCTGCTCGTCCTGCGTCGCTTCCTCGGCGGCAGTGACGACTGACGACGAGCTCGTCACGCAGCTCCTCGGGCGGGCGCCCATGGGCGAGTACCGGGTCGTCGTCCGGCGTGACGACGGCTCACCGGTCGTGATCGAGAACGCCCCCCTGCTCGCCGACGGGCGACCGATGCCCACCCGCTACTGGCTGGCCGACCGGGCGGTCAACCGCGAGATCGGGCGGCTCGAGGCCGAAGGCGGCGTGAACCGAGCGGAAGCCGAGATCGGACTCGACGTGATCGCCGAGATCCACGACCGGGCGCGCGCCGAGCGTGACGCCGTGCTCGGCGACCACGACGGGCCCGCCCCCTCCGGTGGCGTCGGCGGCACGCGCACCGGCGTGAAGTGTCTCCACGCCCACTACGCCCATCACCTCGCCGGCATCGACGACGCCGTCGGTCGCTGGGTCGACGCCCGGCTCGCCGAGCGGGGGGCCGCCTACGACCCGTCCCGACCCGGGATCGCATCGTCGAATGACGCCGAGCGCCCGTCGCACGACGCGGAGCACCTGTCGCACAACGAAACAGAGCTCTCGTCGTGAGCCGCCACGCCGTGTTCGACCTGGGCACGATGTCGACCCGCGCCCTCGTGCACCACGACGGCGAGATCGAACGACACGAGATGGTGACCCGACTCGGCGACGGCCTCACCGAGGGCGGCCGGTTCGACGACGCCGCCCTCGAGCGGGTGGCCGCCGCCCTGCGCGACGCACGCACCGAGCTCGACGCCCGGGCGGCCGACGGGATCGGCTATACGATCACCGCGGTCGCCACGGCCGCAGCCCGCAAGGCCGCCGACCCCGAACGCCTCGTCGCCGTGGTGGCCGACACCCTCGGCGTCGACCTGCGCATCCTCGACGAGGACGACGAGGGTCGGCTCGCGTTCGCCGGCGCCACGGCCGACCTCGATCACGACGGCGCCGTCCTGGTCGTCGACATCGGCGGTGGCTCGACCGAGTTCACCGTCGGCTCCCGGGGCGACGGAGTGCTCGCCGGGGTGTCGGTGCCGGTCGGCGCCCTCGCCGTCACCCAGCAGTACCTCCACCACGATCCGCCGCGGGCCGACGAACTGTCGGCCGCGCTGTCGGTGATCGAACTCCACCTCGACGACGTCGTGCGCATCGCTCCCCAGGTCGAGACCGTCGCCGGCACCGGGCCCGTCCTGCTGCTCGGCGGCACCGCCGCCACCGCCGCCGCCGTCGAGATCGGCCTGGCCGAGCCCAGCGCCGACGGCGTCGACGGCTTCGTGCTCGACAAGGCTGCGGCCGAGGACGTGTTCCGGACCCTCGCCACCGAGACGTCCCTGGACCGCGCCCACAACCCGGGGCTGCCGGCCGACCGGGTCGACGTGATCGTCGGCGGGCTCTGTGTGCTGGTCGAGGCGATGCGGACCCTCGACATCGACGCCGTCACCGTGTCGAGCGCCGATCTGCTCGACGGCGTCCTGGCCGAGGTGATGTCGTGACCGTCACCCTCCTCGGTCGCCGGGTGATGATGCGACCCCTCCTCCTCGCCGACTTCGAGGCGTGGAAGGAGGTGCGGATCCGCAACGAGGCGTGGTTGACGAAGTGGGAGCCGCAGCGACCGCCCAACAGCCCCGACATCGTGCACGACCGCAGCGCCTTCGCCATGCGATGCCACGCCCGGGAGCGGGAATGGCAGCTCGGCTCGGGCTACGGCTTCGGGCTCTTCGTCGGCGGACGCTTCGCCGGTGAGGTCAACCTCAACTCCGTGCAGCGCGGGCCGTTCCAGAACGCCTATCTCGGCTACTGGATCGACGAGGCCCACGCGGGCCAGAGCTACACCCCCGAAGGGGTGTTGGTCGTGTGCCGCTACGCCTTCGAGGAACTCGACCTCCATCGGGTGCAGATCTCGATCGTGCCTCGCAACGCGGCCTCGCGCCGCGTGGTCGAGAAGCTCGACCTGCGCTGCGAGGGGTTGGCCGAGCGCTATCTCGAGATCGACGGTCAGTGGGAGGACCACCTCCGCTTCGCCATCACCTCCGAGGAGTGGGCCGAGCGGCGCGCCGACTACGCCGCCACCTGGCTCTGACCCACCGGCCGGCCCGACCGGCCCGGTGTCAGCTCTTCGAGATCCGCGCCTTGAGCTTGGCGAGCTGGGCGGCGAACGCCGGCTGACGGGCCGAGTGGGCCTGGGGCCCGAGCTCCATGTGCACGGCGGCCTGCTGGGTGGTGACGGCGCGGATGTCGATCATCGTCTGCTTGGTCCGGAGCACCAGCTCCTTCGGGACGTTCGCCGTGCGCGCCGCCATCTCCTGGCAGACGTCGAGCAGGGCGTCGTCGTCGACGCACCGGTAGGCCAGCCCGACCCGGGCCGCCTCCTCGCCGTCGAGCACCTCGCTGAACAGCACCGCGGCGGCGGCGGCCTGGGGGCCCGTGATGTTCTGGAACATCCAGGTGTGGCCACCGCCGGGGTGGATGCCGATCTGCAGGAAGCGGTCGTCGAAGCGTGCGGAGCGCCCCGCGACGCGCACGTCGCAGATCAGGGCGAGGTTCATGCCGGCGCCCACGGCGGCGCCGTTGACGGCGGCGATGGTGGGCAGCGGGCTCCGGCCGACCCGGAGGAACCCCTCGTAGATCGCCAGCAGGCCCTCCTCCTGGGAGTCGCCGAGGTGGGTCAGGTCGGCCCCGGCGCAGAACGCCGAGCCGGCGCCGGTCACGACCAGCGCCTTCACCTCGGGGTCGGCCTCGACCTGGTCGAGGGCGGCCGACACCTCGTCACACATGGCGAGGGTGACGGCGTTGCGCCGATCCGGATCGTTGAGGGTGAGGGTGGCGACGGCGTCGCGGACGTCGACGGAAACGAGACTCATGCAGGCGAGTCTGTCACCTCGCCGCCTCGCCTTCGAACTCGGCGACCGGAGCGTTCGGGCGCACCGTCGACGGCGTCGTCCGGGTGACCCCGGTGGCGGTCTCGATGGCGTCGAGCACCACCGTGCCGACCCGCCGCTGGGTGGCGGCCAGGGAATCGGAGTGCCGATCGTCGTCCGGGAGGTCGTGGTGGAATGCCCAGATCTCGAGGTGTGGCACCAGGCGCACCGCGTCGTCGGCGGCGACGGTGACGAATCGGCGCGAGGCCTCGAATGCGACACCCCGGTCGGCGAGGAAGTGACACAGCAGGGCCACCTCGGCCGGTTGGTCGGCCGACACCGGGATGTCGACCCACGGCGACGGCGACGCAGCGGTGGCCGGGGAGCCTTCGGCGGCCCCGGTCAGCGGCTGGTCGCAGCGGGCGCAGGTGGTCAACCAAGGAAGTGCCTCGTGTCCGCAGGAGGGACACGAGGAGGTGCGGCGGGCGGTTCCCATACCCAGCCATCGACCGAAGCCGTCAAAACCTGAAGGGTGCGCAGCCCGGTGGTTTCACCCGTCCGATCGGGGATGGGCAGGCCGCCGGGCCCGGTTGTCACGGTCCGTTCGACCCGGGTGCGGGGCGTGACCGAGGCCAAGACCTACGATGGGGGGCATGTCGCCCGAGACCACCGGGACGCCTCGCGTCGTCCTGGCCTCGCAGTCGCCCCGGCGACGAGAACTGCTCGAACGGATCGGCTGCCGTCCGATCGTGCGACCAGTCGACGCCGACGAGTCCGTGCTCGACGGCGAGAAGGCCCGCGACCTGGTGCAACGTCTCGCTCGTACCAAGGCGAACGCCATCGACGCCGAGCCGGACGAGCTCGTCGTCGCCGCCGACACCGAGGTGGCCCTCGACGGCGTCAGCTTCGGCAAGCCGGTCGATCTCGCCGACGCCGCCTCCATGTTGCGACGTCTCGCGGGCCGGGCCCATCAGGTCCACACCGGGGTGGCCGTGCGCTTCGGCGGGCGCGTCGCCGTCGGCGTGAGCGATGTCACGGTCGTGATGCGTCCCCTCGACGACGCCCTCGTCGACTGGTACCTCTCGACGGGCGAGCCGCTCGGCAAGGCCGGTGCCTACGCCCTCCAGGGGGCCGGCGGGCTCCTCGTGCGATCGATCGACGGCAGCCCCGACGCCGTGATCGGGCTCCCGCTGGCTCTGCTCGACGACCTCGCCGCCGAGGTCGGGGCCGACCTGCGGCGCTTCACCAGCGGCGGCCGAGCGTCGTGACCCCGATCGAGTGGCGCCGACGATCGGCCGAGGACCGCGCCACCCTGGTCGAGCGCATCAGCCATGGTCCGGCCGGCACGACCCAGATCGGCGACCTGGTCCGCCAGGGTCTGATCGTGGCGCTCGGCCTCGCCGGGCTGTCGCTGCTCTCGCCCCAGCTCCTCGAGCTGGTCTCGGCCGCGCCCCGCCTCCGCACGATCCGCCCCCAGTGGTTCGTCGTGATGGTCGCGTTCGAGTTCGTGAGCTTCTCGTGCACCTGGTGGCTCACCCGCACGGTGCTGCCCCAGGTCAGCTGGTTCGTGGCCGCCACCAGCCAACTCGTGTCCAACGCGGTCAGCCGGGTCGTGCCGGGCGGCGCCGCGTTCGGCGGGGCGACGCTCTACCGGATGCTCTCGATCAGCGGGGTCGGGGCCACGGAGGCGGGCGGGGCCCTCGCCGCCACCTCGATCCTGTCGACCGCCGCCCTCTTCGCCATCCCGGCCGTCGCCTTCGTCCTGGCCCTGCTCGGCGCACCGATCCCCGAGGCGCTGTGGCCGGCGGCCGTCGCCGGCGGGGTGCTGTTCGCCGTCCTCGTCGCCGTCGGCTCGATCGGGGTGGGGTTCGATCGACCCCTCCTGCTCACCGGCCGGGCGATCGAGCGCGTCTTCGCCGCGATCCGTCGGCGCTTCGACCGCGGCCCGGCCCTCGACCCCGCCGACCTGGTCGCCGAGCGCGACCGGCTGGCCGGCGTGCTCGGCACCCGTTGGCTGCGGGCGGTCACCGCCGCCGCCGGCAACTGGGCGTTCGACTACCTCACCCTCGTCGCCGCCCTCTACGCCGTCGGTGCCGATCCTCGGCTCAGCATCGTGCTGCTCGCCTACGCCGGCGCGGCGGTGCTGGCGATGATCCCGATCACCCCCGGGGGGTTCGGGTTCGTCGAGGTCGGCCTCACCTACCTGCTCGTGCTGTCGGGCATCAGCACCCAGAACGCCCTCCTCGCCACCCTCGCCTACCGGATCATCTCGCTCTGGCTGCCGATCGTCTCGGGACTGTTCGCCTGGGCTGCCTATCGCCGTCGGTTCCGCTCGCCCTTCGTCGGCGAGGGTCGACACGCTGCGGCCGCTGCGACTGCTCCCGCTGCGACGTCGGGTGGGGTGGTCGCCGGGCGCCCGGGCGAGGAGCCGACCGCGGTCTAGGGTCGGCGCCCATGACGACGCCGTCCGGTCCCGTTCCCTCAGCCGACGCCCAGCGGGTCGCGCAGCTGTGGCGCTACCCGGTGAAGTCGATGGGCGGGGAGCGACTCCGCACCGCCGAGATCACCGACCTCGGGATCGAGGGCGACCGCGTCGCCGGGATCGAGGACCTCGCCACCGGCACCGTGCTCACCGCCCGACGGACCCCGGAACTGCTCTTCGCCAGCGCCGTCTACCTCGACGGTGCGGTGTCGATCACGCTGCCCGACGGCACCGAGCATGCCGACGACGCTGCCCTGTCGTCCTGGCTCGGGCGCGACGTCGCCCTCCGCTCCGCCGTCGGGACCGACGAGGGCGGGACCTACGAGGTGCCCCTCGACGCAGAGAACGACACCGACTGGGTCCAGTGGACCGGTCCCGGTGGTGCGTTCCACGACTCGGCCCGCACCCGGATCTCCCTCCTCGGGCTCGAGACGGTGGCGGCCTGGGGCATCGAACGCTTCCGAGCCAATGTCTGGTTGACCGGCACCGGCGAGGACACCCTCGAACGCCATCGGATCGCGCTGGGCGGCGCAGAGCTGACCGTCCGCAAGAAGATCGACCGCTGCGTGATGATCTCCAAGGCGTTCCCCGGCGGGCTCGAACGCGATCTCGGCGTGCTCCGGGCGGTGATCGCCGAGCGAGAGAACTTCGCCGGCATCGGCGCTCTGGTCGCCGCCGGAGGCACGGTCACCGAGGGCGACGACGTGCGCGACCTCGGAGCGTTCGACCTGTCGGCGTCCTGACCCGCCGCAGT
>JBPEXC010000386.1:0-2869 GCA_052032035.1 Acidimicrobiales bacterium
GGCCGTTGCCGGGGCGGCCGAACGGGCTGCGGCCGCCGTGCCGACGGCCGGTGTCGCGGCCGGCGCACCCGCAGCCGAACCCGAGGCGCCCGCCCTCGCCGACGACGAGTCGACCGTGCCCCCGTCGGTGCCCGACGGCCACGAGGTCGGCTACGCCAAGGCGTCGGCCCCGTGGCTCGGCGAGGTGGGGGCCGAGGCCGGCGGCGACCGCCTGCTCCCGGCGCTCGCGGCCCGCGTCAACCTGCTGTTCGACGAGACCAAGGCCGACCTGCGCCACACCGAGGAGTGGGAGGCGATCATTCCCCTCGACGGCGCGTCGATCGACGTCGAGAAGGCGATCGCCGTCGACTTCGACGACCGCGACTTCACCGCGAAGGCGCCGACCGACGCCGTCTACGTGCTGCCCTCGTTCAACCTGACCAAGACCGCCCTCAAGAAGGCCCAGACCGACCTGCGGGCCACGCTCTATGCCGGCGAGACCCTCGAACTGGTCTGCAACCCCGAGCTGAAGCTCTACTCCCGCCCCGGCGAGGACGCCGCCGCCTTCGCGGCCCGCTGCGAGGCCGCCGCCGACGACGGCGCCGATGCGGCCGCCGCCAAGATCCGCGAGAAGCTCGAGGCCAAGAGCGATCGGGTGCAGGCGGCGCTGGCCAAGGCCGAGGACCGGGTGGCCGAGCTCGAGCAGCAGAAGAAGGGCCGCAAGACCCAGAACATCATCGACATCGGCACCAGCCTGCTCGGCGGTCTCCTCGGCGGCCGGCGGTCGGCCCGCTCGATGGCGGGCGCGGCGCGCCGGGTGGCCTCGGGCTCTCGTCAGTCCAGCTCGATCGGGGCTCGCCTCGAGACCGCCCAGAACCGGGTGGCCGAGAAGGTGGAGGACCTCGAGGAGCTCGAGGTCGAGCTGCAGGACGCCCTGATCGAGATCGACGACGAGTGGAGCGAGAAGGCCGCGGCCGTCGAACCGTTCGAGGTGCCCCTCGAGAAGACCGACATCACCGTCGAGGACCTGCGCCTCGTCTGGCTCCCCGGCACCCGCTGATCAGGCGGGGGCGAGGTCGCGCATGCCCTGGATCGGGTCGACGCCGGCGAAGCCCATGACCGCGATGGCCGGGGTGTCGACGCCGTTCTCCACGTAGCGGCCGATCTGCTCCCGGCAGTGCTCGGGCGAGCCGTGGATCACGAGGTCGTCGACGACCTCGTCGGGGATGGCGGCCAGGGCGGCCTTGCGGTCGCCGGCCTTCCAGTTCTCCCACATGCCGGCGAGCGCCTCGCCCCGACCCAGCCACTCGTGGAACGCGGCGTAGACCGGCACGTTGAGGTAGGCGGCGATCGCGAACCGGGCCTGGGCCCGGACGGTGTCGGCGTCGGTCGACGGGCACACGAAGAGCCGGGCCGCGATCTCCGGCTCGGGCTTGCCGGCCTCGGCGGCCGCCTCGTGCACGATCGGGGCGACGGTCGAGACGTCGTCGGCCGACAGCCAGTTGATGATGGCGCCGTCGCCCTCACGCCCGGCCATGCGCAGCATCCCGGGCCGCAGCGCGGCCACCAGGATCGGGGGCGCCTGCTCGGGCTTCACGCCGAGGCGGAAGCCCTTGATGTCGAAGCTGTCGTAGGTCTCGGTGACCTTCTCCCCCTCGAACGCCGTCTTCATGAAGCGGACCATGTCGCGGGTCTGCTTGTAGGGCTCGGTGAAGGGGATCCCGTTCCAGCGTTCGACGATCACGTTCGACGACGAGCCGATCCCCATCACGAAGCGGCCGGGGGCTGCGTCGGCCAGCGACGCCGCGCTCTGGGCCATCAGGGCCGGGCCGCGGGTGAACGCCGGGATGATCGCCACGCCGAGGCGCAGCTCGGGCGCCCACGCCGCGGCGAGGGCGAGGGGCGTGAACCCGTCGGCGCCGTCGGCCTCGGCGCTCCACACGTCGGTGTACCCCAGGTCGACCAGTTCCCGGTAGATCTCCTTGTGGGAGGCGAGGGAACCCTTCAGCGGAACGGTGATGCCATAGCGAGCCATCGCAGCACCCTTGCCGGTCAGCGCGCGCCTGTCCAACCTGTGGCGCCCCAGACGGCGTGGCCCGACGACGCCACCACCCGCAGGCGGGGACGGGGCCCGGTCCATGCGCCGAACATCCACGCCGGACCCGACGCCGCGATGCGCAGCAGGCCCGGCCCCTTCGGCAACACCTCGAGGCTGGGCAGCGGTGCGCCGGCCTCATCGGCGAAGGCGGCGAGCACCGTGCCCCGGAGCGCGGTGTCGGGGGCGGTGGCGAGCGACTCGATCCGGGCCCGTTGCAGCAGGGCCCGATCGAGCAGGCGCTGGAGCGACGGACGGCGCCGGCGATACCAGACCCGGCTCGGCACCAGCCCGGGCCGCAGGGCGATCTCCCGCCCGTCGAGCCCGGCGGTCACCAGCACCGGCAGCTGCTCGGCGCTGGCCCGGAACGACTGCAGGGCCAGGCGTTGGCGCTCGGCGCCGAGCCCCAACCCCCACCGCATCCGCTTGGCCTCGTAGATCACCCAGCACCGTGGGTCGACGGCGTGGTCGAGCCGCAGCCAGAAGCGCTCGAACCCGATCGGCCCGAGTTGCCAGGCCCGCATGAGGCCGGAGCCGGCGAAGGCGTGGACCCGGGAGTCGGGCCCGTGGCCCATCGCGAGGGCGTCGGCGGCCTGCTGGGCGTCGTGGAGGGCCGCCCGAGCGGCCTCGCGATCGGCGTCGAGCTCCTCCATCGTCTTCGCGACGGCGACGCCCTCGATGGAGACCATCGCCGCCATCACCCGATCGCCGCCGTTCTGGAGGGCCTGCTCGTGACGATGCACAGCCTCGGAGAAGCGGCTGCGGGCCACGGCGAGCCGCTCGCTCACGTCGGCG
>JBPEXC010000387.1:0-6795 GCA_052032035.1 Acidimicrobiales bacterium
CTGCGGGTGGCCTCCACCCGCAGCGACCTCGCCACCTGGACCGCCGAGATCGCCGCCTTCGTCACCGGCCTCGATTGACCGCCGCCGGCCGGGTGGCCGGAACGCGAAGGACCCCGGCCCGCCCGAGCCGGGGTCCTTCTCACCGAGGGGGTGGTGGTTCGGGGGTCGTCAGTTGCGCGGAACGTCGATCCAGTTGACGTTCTTGTCGACGCGGGGCTCGCCGGGGAGGCCGAGCACCTGTTCGCCGATGATGTTGCGCATGATCTCCGACGTGCCACCCTCGATCGAGTTGGCCCGCACCCGCAGGAAGGCGTGGTGGACGCCGTTCTCCATGCCCGAGACCGACAGGTCTTCCGGGCGGCGGAACGTGTAGTCGTAGTCGATGAGCCCGGCCGGGCCCTCGAGGTCGACGCACAGCTCCATGATGTCCTTGTTGAGCTCGGCGGCGACGATCTTCGAGACGCTCATCTCCGGGCCCGGGTTGCCGGCCTTGCGGTTCTGGCCGGCTCGCATGTTGGTGAGGCGAGCGACCTCGGCCTTCACCCACAGGCTCATCAGTTCGTCCTTGTGGGCTTCGTTGCGGCGATCCTCGGGCAGGCCCTGCCAGATCTTCACCGCGGCCGAGATCGAGCCGGAACCTCGCTGGGGCGGGCCGCCGCCGGAGCCGGCGCCGATCGCGTTGCGCTCGTTCATCAGGGTGGTGAGCGACGCCCGCCAGCCCTCACCCTCGGCGCCGATGCGGTTGGCGTCGGGGACGCGGACGTCGGTGAGGTAGACCTCGTTGAACTCCGCCTCGCCGGTGATCTGGCGCAGCGGCCGCACCTCGACGCCCTCGCTCTTCATGTCGAGGGCGAAGTAGGTCATGCCCTTGTGCTTGGGCGTGTTGGGATCCGACCGGGTGACGAGCATGCCGTAGTCGGCGAGGTGGGCGAGGGTGTTCCAGACCTTCTGGCCGTTGACGATCCACTCGTCACCGTCACGCACCGCCCGAGCGCCCAGCCCGGCGAAGTCGGAGCCGGCGCCGGGCTCGCTGAAGAGCTGGCACCACTTCTCCTCGCCGGTGAACATCGGGCGGAGGTAGCGCTCCTTCTGGGCGTCGTCGCCGTGGGTGACGATGGTGGGCCCGGCCAGGAACATGAAGAACTGCGACGGGGCGAGCGGCTTGGCGCCGGCGGCCCGCAAGCGCTGCTCGACGTTCTTCTGCAGCTCGGGCCGCAGGCCCATGCCACCGAAGCCGTCGGGGAAGTGGACCCACGCCAGACCGGCGTCGTACTGGTGGCCTCGGAACTCCTCGTAGCTCTCGACCTTCGGGTCGTGATTGGCGAGGAGTTTGTCGATCGCGTCGTCGACGCGCTGGGCGTCGGTGATGGTGTCGGACATGGGTGACAGATTGCCACTGTTTCGCGGGTCGAATGAAATTCTCACGGCCATCTGCGTCGCCGCTACGGGTGACCGGTTGCCGGGCGCCGCGGTGGCGGTGCCGCAGCGCCCGGCAGAGCTAGTACTCGACCCAGTCGTAGGGGATCCTGGGCTGCGACGGTGCCGACGGCGGGGGTGGGAGCACGCCGCCGGCTTCGGCGGCGTTGGCGTGGTCGACCCGCCAGCGAGCCTCCGCCCGGTTCCAGTCGGCGAGTGCCGCCCGGTAGTCGGCGAAGGCCGCCTCGGCGAGGTCGCACTGTTCGGCCCGCCACCGGCACTCCTCGGCCAGTGTGCGCAGCGCCTCGGCGTCGGCGGCGGCATCGAGCACGGCGTCGTCGACCAGAGCCTCCACCTCGGCGGTCAGCCGGCCGCCCTGGAGGACGTCGGGCCCGATCAGGCCCGGCAGCGTGGCCGACACGCCGACGATGGCGTCGGCCTCCTCGTCGAACACCCGAGCGGCCGCACGGAACTCGCTGGCGTAGGGCACGGCGGGCTCAGCCGAAGGAGAGGCCGGTGTTCATCACGCTGTCGAGGTTCTCGCGCTGGGCCTCGACGGCCTGGGCCATCGACGCGGTCGAGCCCTGGGCGTCGGCGAGGGCGGCCGACAGCGACGCCTGGTACTGCTCGAGTTCGGCGGTCATCGACGAGATGGCGTTGTCGAAGTTGGCGAAGGTGTCGCGGGTGGCGGCCTCGGCCTGGGCGACGGCGGCGTTGAAGTCGCCGTAGCCGCGGATGAACTCCTCGCGGTTGTGGCCGGTCCAGTTGGCATCGGCGGCTCGGGTGGCGGCGGCGTCGACGCTGGCTCGGAGGTTGTCCATCAGGGCGGTGATGCGGACGAGGGCGTTGGCGGCGGCGGTGGTGACGTCGCCGACGACGGTGCTGGTGGCGGCGGTGGAGTCGGTCTGGACGCCGCCGATCTCCGATTCGGTGGTGGTGAGCCGGCCGGCGAGGTCGGTGAGGTCGTCGAGCTGTGCGCCGAGGACGGTCATGTCAGGGTCTCCTTGGGAGTGAGCGGTTCGTGTGGTGACGGTACGAATCGGCTCGTCGGGGCGGAATGGGGACCGCGGCCCCTGGCCGGATCGCACGGCCGGGGAACCAGCGACGGGGGAGCGGTCGTCGAACACACATGCGCCTCCTTCCCTCATCCATCCAGCCCTCATCGATCCGGTCACCCATCCCATCTGCCATCGTCACCCTCGCCCTCCTCACCGCCTGTGCGAGTGACCCCGTCGAGCAGACGATCGCCGAGCCGTCCGCCACCTCCGAGACGACGACGCCCGACTCGTCGGTCGGCGACGAGGAGGCGGTCGGGCCGGTTCTCACCTATGCGACCACGGGCGGCTGCGCCCAGATGGGTCCCAACTGCTGGACCCTCGTCTTCGACGCCGGCGGGCGGGTCGATGCCTACCGCGAACCGGTCGAGGCCGATGAGCAACCGGAGGCGACCACCACGATCGACCCGGCACTGATCGACGCCTACCTCGCAGCGATGCCCGACGACGTCGCAGGTCTCGTCGACGGCCTCGCCCCGGGCGAGTGTCGCGGCTGCGTCGACGGCGTCGACACGATCGTCACCCTCGCCGACGGCACGGTGATCTCCAGCGTCGACCGAGATCTCGACCCCGAACTCGACCTGTTCGCCGCCACCGACGCCCTCGCCCTCGCTGCGTTCGCCGACCTCGACCTGCCGCTCGAGACGCGCTGAGGCGACCATGGCGAACGCGAACCCTCCGCCTTGCATTCCGGGCGCGACGCCCTCACGATCGGGCCGCGTCGATCGATGCTCGGAACGTGATCGATCGCGTCCGTCGTGCCGCGGTGCCGGCCGGGACGCGCCTCGAGCGCGGAGGGGCCGAGCGCCCTTGACCTGGTTCTCCCCCTTGGCGCGCAGCCTGCTCGACCACGAGCAGGCCGACCGAAGCGACGCGTTCAGTGGCGACGTCGGCGAGCAGCGCCGCGCCCTGCGGCGCAACGGTCGCCTCCACTGCGCGCATTTCCTCGTGTTGGCGCTGTCGTTGCTGATCACCTTCACCGCCTGGTGGGTGTCGAAGTCGCAGATCGACGACAAGGCCTCGGCCCGCTTCGCCCAGGAGGCCGACCGGTCCCTGGTGCAGCTCACCACCCACATCACCCATCACGAGGACGCGTTGTGGGGTGGGGTCGCCGCCATCGAGGCCAACGGTGGCGACATGACCCACGCCGAGTGGTTCGCCTTCGCCGACGCCCTCCACGTCGAGATCAAGTACCCGGGGGTGAACGGCATCGGCGTGATCCACGAGGTCGAAGCCGACGAGCTCGACGCCTACCTCGCCGAGCAGCAGGTCGATCGGCCGGACTTCCACGTCCACCCCGAACACGGCCGGGAGATCTTCCTCCCGATCTCCTACATCGAGCCGGAGGGCCCCAACGCCGCCGCCGTCGGTCTCGACATGGCCCACGAGACCAACCGGTTCCTCGGGATCACGACCGCCGCAGCACGCGGCACCGCCCAGATCACCGGCCCGATCGTGCTCGTCCAGGACGAGGCCAGCACCCCGGGCTTCCTGCTGTTCGCCCCGTGGTACGACGACAACGACGATTTCGTCGGCGCCGTCTACGCGCCGTTCGTCGTGCGCAACCTCGTCGCCGGCGCCCTGCCCGGCGCCGACCGGCTGGTCACGATGCGGATCTTCGATCGCGGCGAGCTCCTGTTCGACGACGGCGACGAAGGGGTCGTCGACGTCGCGGTCGACCCGTCGTTCGCCGAGACCCGCGACATCGAGATGTACGGCCGCACCTGGCGGGTGGAGTTGGCGGCCACCGACGCCTTCGACGAGCTGGTGTCGTCGAACGAACCGACGATCATCCTCCTCGGTGGCATCTGCATCGATCTGCTGCTGTTCGCGATGTTCGTCGCCCTGTCCCGCTCCAACCGGCGAGCCCTCGACTACGCCGACGCCGCCACCGCCGAGCTCGTCACCCAGACCGAACGCCTCACCGAGTCGAACGCCGACCTCGAGAAGTTCGCCTACGTGGCGTCGCACGATCTCAAGACGCCGCTGCGTGGCATCGCCAACCTGGTCGAGTGGATCCGCGACGACCTCGAACCCGACGGTGCGCCCGCACTCGCCGACGACGTCGCCCACAACTTCGACCGCCTCGACGGCCAGGTCGAGCGCATGAACGCCCTGATCGACGGGCTCCTCAGCTACAGCCGGGCGTCGCGAGCCGCCCACGTCGACGTGGGCCCGGTGCACCTCGCCGAGCATCTCGAGTCGATCCGGCTGTCGCGTGACCTGGCGCCCGACCAGCTCACCTACGCCGGCGACCCGTCGCCGCAGGTGCCGGGGCCCGCCAACCTGCTGCAGGTGATCGACAACCTGGTCAACAACGCGGTGAAGCACAACGGTCACGCCGCCCGACCCCGGGTCGACGTGGCGGCCGTCGTCGACGACGACCGGGTGATCGTGACGGTCGGCGACAACGGGCCCGGCATCGAGCCCGAGTACCGCGATCGCATCTTCGAGATCTTCGAAACCCTCGACGGCAACGGCACGGGGATCGGATTGTCGATCGTTCGTCGCCTTGTCACCCGTGCGGGTGGCGAGGTCCGCGTCGACTCGCAGGTCGGCGAGGGTTCGACGTTCACCGTGTGGTGGCCGCTCACCCCCGAGCGGGCCCCGGCGCACGAATCCAACCCCCATTCCGACCGCTCGGCGGACGATGCTCCCGATCGACCGACCGACTCCACCTCCGGCCCTCGCCGCGCCGGCAACCCCCAGGAGGCCCTGGCATGACCCCCGTAGTGATCGTCGTCGAGGACAACGAACTCGACGCCGAACGGATCGAGCGCCTCGCCCGGAAGCTCGACCTCGACGTGTCCTTTGCGTGGGCGAAGGACGGCGTCGATGCCATGAACCAGCTGCGGGCGAGCATCGACGACCTGCCGATCGGTCTGATCGTCGACCTCAACATGCCCCGTATGGGCGGCTGGGAACTCGTGGCAGCCGTGCGGGCCCAGGAGCCGTTCTGTCACCTGCCGATCTCGGTGTGCACGACGTCGGCCCACCCCAACGACCTGATGGCCGCTCGCGAGGCGGAGGTGGCGTCCTATGTGGTGAAGCCGATCACCGACGTGGAGCTGCGGGTGATCCTGAACAGCTTCCTGTCGAACTACCAGGCGCAGATCGCTCGCAACGAGCGGAGCCGGTCCTGAGGCGAGCGGTCAGCGGTTGATCGCCGCTTCGAAGCGTTGGGCGTGGCGGAGCGACGCGGGGTCGGCGAAGGGGAACAGCTGGGAGAACCACAGGCCGCACGTGCCGTTGGTCGGGTTCCACCACGAATAGCAGTTGGCGAGGCCGGCCCACCCGAGGGTGCCGGCCATTCGGCCGTTGGCATCGTCGTCGACCCGCAGGAAGCTGAGACCCCAGCCCTTGCGGGCCCCGGGGTAGAGGACGAGGTCGTGGCACAGGTGCGGCATGGCGGTGGTCAGGTCGACGATCGGGATGCCGCCGAGGTGGTCCCGGCCCATGTCGGCCACGGTGTCGGCCGACAGGATGCGCTCACCGTCGAGCTCGCCGCCGGCGACCAGGGCACGGAGGAACCGGAGGTAGTCGGCGGGCGTGCCGTAGAGGCCGGCGCCGCCGCTGAAGTGCTCGGGTTGTTGTTCGAACTCGAAGCCGATCGGCGCCAGGCCGTCGTCGCCCCGGGTGTGGACCGGCGCCAGGCGGGCGCGTTTCGCGTCGTCGAGGTGGAACCCGGTGGAGTGCATGGCGAGCGGGCCGAAGAGGTGTTCGTCGAAGTAGGCGTCGAGGCGTTGTCCCGACGCCGCTTCCACCACCCGTCCCGCCCAGTCGATGCCGGTGCCGTAGGCCCAGGCGGTGTCGGGGTCCGCGATCAGCGGATCGTGCCAGTGGGAGCCGCGCCCGTCGCCCGACTGGCGGGCCCGCCACTTCTTGTGGCGCACCAGGTCGGCGTTCCACAGGTCGTAGCCGAACCCCGAGGTGTGGGTCAGCAGGTTGCGCAGGGTGACGGTGCCGACCGCGGGGCGGGTGATCGGTTCGCCGTCGTCGTCGAAGCCCTCGAGCACCTCGGGTGCGGCGAGCTCGGGCACGAGGTCGCCGGCCGGGCCGTCGAGGTCGATGACACCCCGCTCGACGAGCTGCATCGCTGCGGCACCGGTGATCGCCTTGGTGAGCGAGGCGAGGAAGCCGACGGTGTCGTCGGTCATGGCCGCGTCCGACCCGGCGCTGCGCTCGCCGGCCGAGACGCTCACGAGCGAGCCGTCGGCGCACTGGGCGACCGCCACCGCACCGGCGACGGCGCCGTCGTCGACGGTGGCGTCGACCGCAGCCTGGGCGGCGGCGTGGGCCGTTTCGTTCGTCGTGCTCAGCGAGG
>JBPEXC010000388.1:0-3081 GCA_052032035.1 Acidimicrobiales bacterium
GCCGGCGCCGCGCGCCGCGCCCCGTCCCGCGGCCGAGGCGGTCCGACCGGCAGCTGACGCGCCCCGGCTGGCGGCCGACGCGGCCCGGGTGCCGGGGCGGGGGCGGGGGCGCTCGTCGGAACCCGGCATGTGCGAAGCGTACCGAGGGGTGCCCGGGCCGGTGGGGAGCCCGACACTAGGCTCACAGGTCGTGCGCTCCCCCGACGTCCCCGGCCCGCTGCGGCGGCCTCGCCTCGCGGCGGCCACGCTGCTGGTGGCGGCGTCGGCCCTGGTCGGCTGCGCGTCGGACGGCAAGGAGCTGGCCGACGCCCAGCCGTGGCAGACCACGACGACCCGCCCGTCGCCGCCGACCTCGGCCCCCGACCAGAGCGCCGGCGAGAGCGGCATGACGCTCTCGAGCCCGCTGTTCGACGCGGGCGACGACGCGCCGCTGTCGGCGCAGTGCGCGGGCGCCAACGTCTATCCCACCCTCGACGTGGCCGACGTGCCCGCCGATGCCGTCGAGTTGGCGGTGACGCTCGCCGACCAGACCAACCCCGACGAGCCGTTGCTGCTGTGGCTGATGGCCGGCATCCCCACCTCGGTCACCCATTTCGAGGGCGGGTTCCTGCCGGTGGAGTCGGCCTTCGAGACCCTCAACGACTACGGCAACCTCGGCTGGGGCAGCCCGTGCATCGAGAACCTGGGCTCGGGGCGGCGCGACCTGCAGTTCACCGTCTACGCCCTGGGCCGCACCCCCGACCTGTCGTCGGGCGACCCGGGCAACACGTCGTGGGACGAGGTGGCGGCCAGCGCCATCGACTCCGCCACCCTGCTCATGCGGATCGACGGTACGAACCCCTGAGGCCGTGGGTGACCGTCGGCACGAACCCCTGAGGCCGTGGGTCGCTCGTGCTCGCGGGTGACCGTCGGCACGAACCCCTGACCGACGATCGCCCCCGCCGGTCCGGGGTCAGCCGACGACCGGGACCTTGCGGATCCGATAGAGCGAGGTGCCGAACAGGGCGGCGACACCGCCGCCGAGGAGGCACACGATCACCTGCACGGCGTCCATCGTCACCTGCGACCACCCGATGTTGGCGAGGCTGACGAGGGTGACACCGGCGGCGACGACGAGCCAGGGTGCGGTGAGGTCGGTGGCATGGCGGGCGACCGTCGACCACGCCAGGAGGGCGTTGCCGGCCAGGATGACGATGTGGCCGGTGAGCAGGCTCCAGTCGGCGATGCCGTCGAGTTGGCTGACCGAGTCGAGGTCGTCGCCGACCGACAGGCGGTGGATCATCGCCGTCGTCCACACCCCGCCGCTGATCGCCACCGCCCAGCGGGGGAAGGCGCTCGGCCACCGCAGGAACAGGAAGCTGCTCCAGGCCATCGCCACGAGCACGTGGTAGTGCTCGGGTCGCAGCGCGGCGGGGTCGAGCACGGTCAGCACGAACCCGAGGAACATCAGCACGCCGGCGGGCAGCGCCGTCGGAGCACCCTCGAGGAGGCGGTGGCGGATGTGTTCGACCGTCGACCGACCGACCTCGAGCAGCACGCGCCAGATCGACGCCTCGGCTCGCAGCGCGGTGACGTACTCGTCCCAGGCGTTGCGCTCCCAGGCCGCCAGGTCGGCGGGCTCTCCGTGGCTGAGCACGGCGTGCCACGCTCGGACCAGGGTCGACAGTCTCGACGGGCGCGGTGGATGTCCGAGGTCCCGAGTCGCCCCCGGAGACACTGTCGCTGACATCGTTCGACAACCTAGACAACGCAGACCAGGGTGAACAGGGTTCGACTCGTCGCATTTTGGTGAGGCTGCTCGCGAGGCCCCGCGTGAGGCCGTCCGCGACGCCGCGTCGCCCTGCGGTTAAGGACGGGCCGACGCGGGCCGATGGCACCAGGGTGAGGGATTACATCGACGGCTCTGCACGCGGCCGTGTCGGCGGCATCGACCGGGACCACCTCCAGGCCCCGTCGCTCACCGATCTCGTCGTCGCGCGCGGACGCAGCGACCGCCGCCACGATCCAGCGCTGGTCGAGGCCGACGGCGTCACCCTCAGCTACGCCCAGCTGGGCGAGCGCCTCGCGCAGGAGATCCCGACCCACGCCGAGCTGCGCCATCGCGTCCACGTGCTCCGGATCAGCGCCCGCCTCGACGACGTGGTCGACTACCTCGCCTGTCTCGGCGCCGGCCGACCGGTGATCCTGGCCGACCCGTCGCGCCCCGACCGGGCCGCCGACCTCGCCGACCGGTTCGGGTCCGGCGACGGCACCACCCGCCCCCACCCCGACCTCGCCCTGCTCCTGCCCACCTCGGGCTCGACCGGCGCGCCCCGGCTCGTGCGGCAGAGCCACACCAACCTGGTGGCCAACGCCACCTCGATCGCCGACTACCTCGAGCTGACCGCCGCCGACGTGGCGCTGACGATCCTGCCGCTGCACTACTGCTACGGCCTGTCGGTGCTCCACTCCCACCTCCTGGTCGGGGCGTCGGTGGTGTTGACCGACGCGTCGGTGGCCGACGACGGCTTCGTCGACCTGGCCGCCCGCCACGGCGTGACCAACCTCGCCGGCGTGCCCCACACCTTCGCCCTGTTCGACCGCATCGGGTTCGCCGACCGCACCTGGCCGGCGCTGCGCTTCGTCACCCAGGCCGGCGGCAAGCTGCCGGCCGACGACGTGCGACGCTGGGCCCTCGACGGCGGACGGGCGGGCTGGGACCTGTTCGTGATGTACGGCCAGACCGAGGCGACGGCCCGCATGGCCTACCTGCCGCCGGAGCTGGCCGCCGAGCACCCCCATCTGGTGGGCCGGGCGATCCCGGGCGGCCGCTTCGAGATCGTGGCCGAGGACGGCTCGCCGATCGAGCAGGCCGGCCCGGTCGGCGCCCTCGTCTACCACGGGCCCAACGTGATGATGGGCTACGCCGAGACCGCCGACGACCTGGCGCTGCCGGCGGGCGAGGGTCGGCGCGTCACCGGCGACCTGGCCCGCTGGAGTCCCGAGGGCCTGGTCGAGATCACCGGACGGGCGAGCCGCTTCCTGAAGCTGTTCGGCCTGCGGGTCGACCTCGACCAGATCGAACGAGCGGCCGCCGACGCC
>JBPEXC010000389.1:0-8981 GCA_052032035.1 Acidimicrobiales bacterium
CGCCGCCGGTCCTCGGCCATCGACGCCTCGGCGTCGTCGCCGGTCAGGATCCGGTCGTCGTCGCTGTCCTGCCCGGCGTGGCCGTCGTGCGGCCCGTCGCTTTTCCCTGATCAGCACCGTCCTCATCAGCACCGCCCTGCTCGGCGCCGTCCTGGTCGGCGCCGCCCTCGCCGGCATCGTCCCGGTCGAGTTCGGCCTCGTCGACGGTCTGGGCCATCGCCCGGTCGAACAGTTCGGTGATCACCTGCTCGGGTTCGAGGTTGGCCGAGTCGTGGAGCTGGATCCGCCCCGACAGCGCGGTGAGGGCGGCGTCGAGGGCGACCCGTCGGTCGTCGATCGGGAGGTCGCGCAGTTGGCCGAGGCGGTGGGCGAGGAGGAGGAGGTCGATCGCGCCCCGGACCGACGATCCGACTCGGATCTCGGGGTGGCTGCGGGTGGAGCGCACCAGCTCGACCATGCGGGCGGTGAACACCCGATCCGCCACCTCGTGGTGACGGTCGACGATGGCCCGCTCGTCGCGAGCCGACTGGTAGTCCATCGACACCCGACAGACCCGGTCGTAGATGGCGCCCGAGATGCGGGCGGTGCCCACCGCGTCGTAGGGGTTCATCGCCGCAACGATCCGGAACTCCGGATGGGCGACGATGCGACCGAGGCGGGGGATGGTGAGTTCGCGCTCGCTCATCACCGTGACGAGGAGGTTGAGGGTCTCCTCGGGGATGCGGTTGATCTCCTCGATGTAGAGGAGGGCACCGTCACGCATCGAGCGGCACAGCGGGCCGTCGACCCAGACGTCCGGGTCGTAGCCGGCCTCGAGCACCTGGGCGGGGTCGAAGTGGCCGGCGAGCCGGGCCGGCGTCAGCTCGGCGTTGCCCTCGACGAAGGCGAAGCCGTGCCCCGACGCCGTGGCCAGCGACCGCAGGAGCGTCGACTTACCGGTGCCGGGCGGGCCCTCGAGGAGGAGGTGCCGCTCGGCCATGAGGGCCGCCACCACGAGTTCGATCTCGCGGCGACGACCCACGACGTCGCGGCCCAACGCGGCGAGGGTGCCGCTGCCGTAGCCGGCGGCACCCTCGCTCGCGTGTGCGGTGTCGTCAGAACTCGATGACACCGCGGATGTTCTTGCCGTCGTTCATGTCCTGGTAGCCCTGGTTGATGTCGTCCAGCGAGTAGCGCTGGGTGATCAGCTCGTCGAGCTTGAGGGCGCCCCGGCGGTACTCGTTGAGCAGGCGCGGCACCTCGGCGCGGGGATTGGACGACCCGAAGATCGAGCCCTTGATCTCCTTGTTGTACATGGCCAGGCTGAACAGGTCGAGCGACACGTCGCGCTGGGCCATCGGCGCCAGGCCGGTGACGACGACCGTGCCGTCCTTGGCCACCGAGTTGAGGGCGGGCTCGATCAGGTCGCCGGTGACGACGCCGGCGGTGAGGATGCACGAGTCGGCCATGTTGCCGTGCGTCATCTCCATCACGGCCATGATCCCCTCCTCGAAGCTGGTAAAGAAGTGGGTGGCGCCGAACTCCTCCGCCTTCTCCTTCTTGTCGGGGTTGGTGTCGATGGCGACGATGTTGGCGGCCCCGTTGATGCGGGCGCCCTGCACGGCGTTGGCGCCGATGCCGCCGATGCCGACGACCACGACGGTGTCACCCGACTGCACGCCGGCCCGCTTCTGGGCCGAGCCGACGCCGGTGGCGACGCCACACGAGACGAGGGCGACGGCCTCGAGCGGCAGGTCCTGATCGACCTTGATCAGCGACGCCTGGTTGACCAGGACGTGCTCGCTGAAGGTGCCGAGCTGGGCCATGCGGTTGAGCGGCGTGCCGTTGGCGTGGTGCTTGTAGGTGCCATCGGCGATCATGCCGCCGGCCAGGGTGGCGGCGCCGAGGTCGCACAGGTTCTGGCGGCCGGTCGAGCACCACTTGCAGATGCCGCACGACGGGATGAACGACACCGACACGTGATCGCCGACGGCGACGTTGGAGACCGCGGCGCCCACCTGCTCGACCACGCCGGAGCCCTCGTGGCCACCGATGCAGGGCAGGAAGTGGGGAGCGCCGATCAGCTCGAGCACCTCCGGCGGGGCGGTCAGGTCGCCGGTCTTGAGGTGCTCGTCGGAGTGACAGAGGCCGGCGTAGGCCATCTTGACGATCACCTCGGTGGGGCCGGGCTCGCCCAGCTCCACCTCTTCAACCTTCCAGTCCTCGTTCTCACCCCAGAGCACTGCGGCGCGAGTCTTCATGCAAGATCCCCTTGTCCGGGCCGCCCCGTGTCGGCGGCATGACTGCAGCCTAGACGAGCGACTATGACAACGGCCACATGGCGGCCAGGTCTTCCAGGATCCGGGATCCCTCCTGGTCAGAGGCGCCTGCGGGGTCGCCCAGCACGCCGTTTGGTGAAACCGCAGCTACGCCACCACTTCTGAGGCGATCGATGATCGCATCGAGCCCGTCGGTGGCGCCCGCCTCGGCTCGATCGACCCGCACCGCCTCGGGATCGAGGTGGAGCATCAGCGAGGTCTCGGTGCGACCGGCGTGGGCGTCGCCGCCGGGCACGATCGGCACGAGGAGGCCCACCGAGTGGCCCTCGGAGCGCAGCAGCTCGACGGCGCGGCGCAGCGGCGCGAGGTTGCCGGCGTGTCCCGACACGAACACCACCGCCCCGAAGCTCGACGCCGCGGATCGCGCCAACTCGACCACGACCGTCTCGAGCGCCTCCTGGCCGATCGACAGCGTGCCGGGGAACGTCTGGTGTTCGCCCGACGATCCGTAGGGGAGGGTCGGGGCGACGACGGCCTCGGGGTGGCGGTCGGCGAGGGCCAACGCCCACCGCTCGGCGATCACCGAGTCGGTGTCGAGCGGGAGGTGGGGACCGTGTTGTTCGGTCGCGCCGAGCGGGACGAGCAACACCCGTTCGGTGCGGTCGGTCGCACGGTCGATCTGGGGGCCGGTCTCGGGGTCGATCTCGCCGGCGGTCCCGGCGAGCTCGGCGCTGGTGAGCCGACCGAGGCGGCGCTCGGTCGGCATCTCGCTCAGCGGACCGTCAGCGAACGACGCAGGGCGAGCAGCCCCGTGCCGAGCCCGGCCAGGAGGAAGGCACCGCTGACCAGGTAGAGGCTCGAGTTGGTGCCGGTGGCCGGCAGCGGGTCGACCTGCTGGTCCTGGTCGCCGGGGGCGGCCGACACGACGGGCACGATGCCGAGGTCGAGGGTCGGGTCGTGTTCGCCCGGCTCGAGGTTGGTGATGTGGGTGTGGCCACTGGTCGGCGAGGCGTCGGAGTCGGTCGCGTCGTCACCGCGGTTCGGTTCGGTCGGCACGTAGCCCGAGGGCAGCGTGGTCAGATCGAAACAGACGCAGTAGTCGCCGGGGGCGAGGCCCTCGAAGATGTAGCTGCCGTCGGCGGCCGTCGTCGTCGTGGCGATCACGGTGCCGTCGGCGTCGCACAGGTTGACCGTCACGTCGGGCACGCCCGGCTCGCCCGGGTCCTGCTGGCCGTTGTCGTTCTGGTCGATCCACACGACGTCGCCGAGCGATGCCGGGCGGTGGAAGCCGAAGTCGACCGTGAGGTTGGAGTTGGTGTCGACGGTGCCGCTGGGGGAGGTGTCGCCGGTCGCCGACCCCGAGCGCAGCGCCTCACCGGTGGGCTCGCCGCCGGTTGTGATCTGCACGGGACCGGACACGATCGGGTCGGTGCCCGACGCCGGGTCGATGCCGTTGTCGTCGTTGTCGCCGTCGTTGTCGGCCGACGGATCGGTCGGGGTCGACGAGGTGAGGCCCTCGAGGGGCTGGCCGGCGCCGTGCTGGGCGGGGATCCGCACGACGTAGGTGCCGGCGTCGAGCCCGCTGAAGGAGTAGTGGCCGTCGGCGTCGGTGGTGGTGGTGTCGATCACCGCGCCGCCCTCGAGCAGTTCGACGGTGACACCGGCGATGCCGGGCTCGCCGTCGGCGGCCACACCGTCGTCGTCGACGTCGAGCCAGACCAGGTTGCCGATCTCGTGGGTGGGATCGGCGACGCTGAAGCCGGCATCGAGGGTGTGGTCGTTCTCGCCCGGGGCGCCGCTGGTGACGGCGATGGTGCGAGCGACCGGGTCCATGTCGGAGTCGACGGTGTCGCTGCCGCCCTGGTCGACGACCGTGGGCAGGAGGTCCGCAGCGGCGTCGACGGCAGCGATGCCCGACACGTCGGCGGAGGTGACGTCGATCGTGACGGTGTAGGCCGTGGTCGGGTCGACGGCGAAGATCCACTGGCCCTCCGCGTCGGTGGTCGTCGTCTGGCCGTCGGACAGGGAGACGGTGGCGCCGGGAATCGGGGCCTCGTCGGGGTCCTGCACGCCGTCGCGGTCGGCGTCGAACCAGACGCGGTTGCCGATCTCGACGGGGGCGGCGGGACACATCGACTCGATGTCGCCGAGACCGTTGGCCTTGCCGCTCGTCGCCGGCGCCGGGTTGGAGGCGTCCTGGTAGAGCTCGTACTCGTGGGTGCCGGCGCCGTCGGTGTTGGAGAACCAGCTCACGCCGGCGGCGTCGAGCCGGCCGGTGAGCGGGTCGAAGTTGGTGACGGCCACGTCGGAGCGGCCCGGGGCGAGGGCGAGGGAACCGAGGGACGTCTCGGAGTGCCACATCGTGCCACTGCGCTCGACGTACTCGTCCCAGTAGAACTCACCGCCGCCAGGGCCCTGGCCGGAGGCGGGGCCGCCCGGGCCCTGCTGGGTGGTGCCGGTGCCGCTCGACGTGAGCGAGACCGAGCCGCCGGCGACGACGCCGGCCGACTCGAGGGTCCAGGTGCCGTCGCCGTTGGGGGCGGCGGCCAGGAGGTCGCCGGCGGTCATGCCGGTGATCAGGTTGCCGGAGCCGGTCGGGTCGAGGTTGCGGTGCCCGAACTGCTCGCCCTGGCGATCACGGATGCCGATGATCAGCACACCGTTGCGGTCGATCTCGAGGTCGGAGACGATCGGTTGGGGACGGGCGGGGGCCTCGAAGGCGACCGACGACTCGTTCGCCGGGTTGGAATTCGCGGTGAAGTTGAAGTCGCCGTAGCTGAAGGTGTCGATCCACGGCTCGTAGCCGTCGCAGCCGCCGCCCTGGAGCATGCAGCCCTTGCCGTAGTCGAGGCCGAAGTCGAGGGCCGGGGTGGCCGCCCAGGCGTCGGCGGCGAGGTCGTAGCCGTAGACGGCGGCCGAGAGGTCGGCCTCGCTACCGCCGGACTCGGCGGTGCAGGTGACCGCGGCCCACAGCGTGCCGTCGTGGATCTCGATGCCGAAGAGGCGGGCGACGCCGTTGGTGCAGGCGTGGCCGGGTCGGCCGAGGTCGGTGTGGGCGGTGGTGGAGCCGGCGTCGGCGGCGGCGACGTCGATCGCGTAGACCGAGCGGTCGAAGAGGTTGACGGCGTAGAGCGTCTCCTCGTCCGGGGCGAGGTCGATGTCGCCCCAACCGGCCTTGTAGATCTGGCCGAACACACCGGCATCGACCGAGGTGGGGGCGGCGGCCGAGTTGGGCAGGCCGCGGCTCACGTTGTCGGCGACGGTGCCGGCGTCGATGGCGTCGTACCAGATGGTCGGCGTCGTCGAGCCGTCGGCGGCGAGCTCGTAGATGGCGTCGATGCCGCCGTCGCCGAGTCCGACGTGGCGCTTCAGGAAGGCGGAGGTGAAGAGGCGGTCGCTGCTCGGCTGGTGCGCCAGTCCGTAGGTCGACCCGATCTCGGTGTTGAGGGCGATGTGCTCCGGGTCGTTCGGGGTGCCGGCGCCCATCCGGCCGGTCGCGTCGCCGGTGATGGCGACGATCGCGTCCATGCCGGAGAAGTCGCCGTTGTCGGGCTGGCCGTTGACGAAGCACGTGGTGACGAAGCCGAGGGCGGCGTCGGCGATGTCGCAGTAGTCGTCGGCGGTGGCCAGGGCGAAGTCGACGGTCTCTCCACCGGCGGCGAACTGGACGCTCGAGCCGTTGGCCGTGCCCGCCGGGCCGGAGGCGAGCCAGCCCTCGGTCCAGGTGAATTCGACGCGGTAGGTGATCGTGTCGTCGAGGCCGCCGAGCGTGTAGGTGCCGTCGGTCGCGGTGGTGGTGCTCGACGTCGACCCGTCCGGGGCGGTGGCGGTGACCGTCACGCCCGCCACGCCGGGTTCACCGGCGTCGGCCGTGCCGTCGTGGTCGTGGTCGCGCACGACGGTGCCGTCGATCGGGGCCGGGGCGGCGCCGGTCGGGGTGGCCACCATCGTCACCGACAGGGCGGCCAGCACGGTCGCGACCGTCGCGGCCAGCAGACGGGCGGGGCGACGGGTCGAGCGGCGTCCGGCGCCGTGGCGTTCGCGAGAAGAAGGGGAGGTCATTCGAGGGGTGCTCCTGGGTTGCCGCCGCGACGAAACGTGCGGTCCGCCGCGCGAGATGGCGACCGTAGTAGGCCCGGAATGACAAGGGTGTGATTTCGAGCGAAAAGCGCAGGTCAGCCCGCTGTGCCGCTCGCTGCTCGTCGCAGCACCCGTCGCCTCAGCGACGAGTGGGCTGCAGGCGCACGGCGACCGGCTTGGAGTGGTCGCTCGTCGGAGCCGGGCGGGCCTCGACCCCCACCCCGGCCAGCACCTGTTCGCCGTGCCCGCTCACACACTCGGGGTCCGGGCCGTCGAGCGGCATGCCGGTGAAGAACTTGGCGGCCATGCAGCCGCCCTGGCAGGCGTCGAACTGGCCACAGCTCGAACACGCGCCCGCCGACTGTGGCTCGCGCAGCTCGAGGAAGAGGTCCGATTCCTTCCACACCTTCGCGAAGCCGCCCTCGTCGCGGACGTTGCCGGCCTTGAACTCGTCGTGGAGGACGAAGGGGCAGGCGTAGACGTCGCCGACCGGATCGATCAGGCACACGACGCGCCCGGCGCCGCACAGGTTGAGGCCCGGGAGGTTCTCGTCGCCGAGTGCGTTGAGGTGGAAGAACGAATCGCCGGTGAGGGTCATCGGATGGTCGAGCAGCCAGTGGTAGAGCTCGACCTGTTGCTCGGGGAGGGGATGCAGCTCGTGCCAGGTGTCGGCACCGCGTCCCGCCGGGCGCAGTCGGGTGAGTCGCAGTTCGGCGCCGTAGCGATCGGCCAGGGCCTGGAAGCCGTCGAGCTGGGCGATGTTGTGGCGGGTCATCACCACCGACAGCTTGAACGGGCCGAAGTCGGCGTCGGCCAGGTGGTCCATCGCCTCGAGCGCCCGGTCGAAGGTGCCGGGGCCGCGCACGGCGTCGTTGGTGGCCGCATCCGCGCCGTCGATCGAGATCTGGATGTCGAGGTAGTCCATGCCGGCCAGGCGGCGGGCGTTCGCAGCGTCGATGCGCGACCCGTTGGTCGAGAACTTCACGCCGACCCCGTTGGTCGTGGCGTAGTCGCACAGGTCGAAGAAGTCGGGGCGGATCATCGGTTCGCCACCGCCGATGTTCACGTAGAACACCTGGAGGGCCCGCATCTCGTCGATCACGCCCATCGCCTCGGCGGTGGTCAGCTCGCGGGGGTCGCGCCGGCCCGACGACGACAGGCAGTGGACACACGCCAGGTTGCAGGCGTAGGTGAGCTCCCAGGTGAGGCAGATCGGGGCGTCGAGGCCGAGCTTCAGCTCGTCGGTCAGGGCGGTCACGGGGGCTCCTGGGATCAGGGGAGGGGTGCGGCGGACGGGGCGACGGGTTCGAGGAAGTCGCCTGCCGCCAGGTTGGCGAGGGCCTTCACGAACGCCGGCCGACGGGGCTCGGCGACGGCGGCCTCGACGGCGGCTGTCACGGTCGGGTGGTCGCCGAGCGTCTCGAGCAGGGCGACCAGGTCGTGGGACCGGACGAAGTTCAGCCGCCGGTTGTCGTAGTGATACGCGAGCGCGCCGAACGGTTCGGGCCGGAGCGCCACCCGGGGGTGCAGCCGCCAGGGGCGCTCGGGGTCGAACTCGACCGGGACGCGCAGGTCGGTGGCGATCAGTAGACCCCGCACATCCCGTCGATCGAGATCTCCTCGACGAGGAGCTCGTCCTCGACCAGGGTCTCCTCGGCGTCGACCACGATCGCGTCGGTGGCGGCCGTGCCGTCGTGGAGGTCGTTGGCGGTGGGGGCGCTGCTCGGCTGCATGGGATCAACCTACCCCACGGTCCCGGACCGGTCGAAGCAGGCAGTCACCCCAGGTCGAGACCGACGGTCACCGCAGGTCGAAACACACCTTGATCGTGCCTCGGCTGCCGGCGTTGGCGGCGTGGTCGAGGGCGGTCGCGTAGTCGTCGATCCGGTAGGTGGCGCCGACGAGGCGACCGAGGTCGGCGGCCTCCACCAGCTCCATCGCCAGGTCGAACGAGGTGCGCCGCTCACCGGAGGGCAGCGTCTCGGTGCCGTAGGTGTAGGCCCCGACCAGGGCCGTCTCCCGGTGCCAGAGGGCGGTGAAGTCGATCGTCGCCCGACCGGGCATGCCGACCAGCACGACCGTGCCCCGAGGTCGGGTGATGCCGATCGCCTCCTCGAGCGAGGCGGCCGAGCCGACGGCGTCGATCACGACATCGGCGCCGCCCGAGAGGTCGTCGCCGATGGCGAAGCTGCCCGTGTGGCGCCGCACCGCCCGAGGCACCTCGTCGGGGCGGACGACGACGTCGGCCCCGAGCGAGCGGGCGAGATCGACCTGTTCGGGATACTTGGCCCCGACCACGATCGTGCCGGCGGCGGTGAAGCGTCGGAGCGCGGCGAGGGCGACCAGGCCCATCGTGCCGGCGCCGAGCACGGCGACGGTCGCGCCCTCGGGGATCGGGGTGCGGAGGGCGGCGTGGACGCCGACGGCGGTGGGCTCGACCACCACGGCGGCCTCGTCGCTGAAATGGTCCGGCACCGGATGGAGCTGGGAGGCGTGGGCGACGAACTCGGTCGACCAGCCGCCGCCGGTCGACGAGCAGTAACCGGTCTGGATGCCGGGCTCGAGGTCGCCGGCCACCAGATGGCGGTAGTCGTCGCCGTCGCCGGGGGCGGCGTCGGGGGTCGGGGGCTCGAAGCCGCGGGC
>JBPEXC010000039.1:0-4803 GCA_052032035.1 Acidimicrobiales bacterium
CCGAGCTCGGCGACGACGAGCTGCAGGGCGTGGTCGACCAGGCCAGGTCCGAGCAGGCTGCCGGTGACTTCGATCTCGCCTCGCGTTCCTACGGCCAGGCGCTCGCCCTCGCCCGCGACCGTGTGGTCGACGCCTCCGCCGATCTCGTGCTCCTCGCCGGCGGCCTCCAGGACGGGTCGGCGATCGTGGCGATGGCGCGGGTGGTCGAGGCCTCGAGTTCGGTGCAGGCCGAACAGTCGTTGATGGCCCTGGCCTACTTCACCGAACTGGTCGGCGTCGCCTTCGTCGACGACACCGCCTTCCCCCTCGTGCGGGCGGAGACGTCCTACGAGCGGGAGATGGAGGAGCTCCGGCTCCACCTCGCCCTCGACGGGGTGCCGACCGAGGTCGTCCGGGCCCACGCCCGCCTCGTCGAGTCGTTCGGCGTCCAGGACATCGACGCCCGGGTGTCGGCAGTGGTCGCCGCCAAGGCGGCCGGCGAGCCGATCCTGCTCGACCTCGACGACCAGGCGAGCGCGATCCTGGAGATCGCCCAGCCGTACCTGTCGGGCCGCGAGTCGTTGGAGTACCACGAGGCGCTGACCGACACGACCCTGATCGAGCTCGACGCCCTCGTCGACGATGCCTGGAGCCGGGAACGGACGACCAACCTGGCGATCACGCTCGGGGCGCTCGGTGTGGTGGTCGCCACCGTCGGTGCCGTGCTCCTCGTCAACCGAACGGTCGTCGAACCCCTCACCGACCTCGCCGCCTCCGCGGAGCGGCTCCGTCGCGGTCACACCGACGAGTCGCTGGATCCTCGGGGGCCCATGGAGGTGCAGGCCGGTGCGCACGCCCTCAACGAGGCGATGCACCACATCCGCCACGCCGAGAAGCAGGCGCTCGCCCTCGCCGCCGGTCGGATCGACGATCCGCTGCTCGACGCCGCCACCGCCGGGCCGCTCGGTGCCTCGCTCCACGCCGCGGTCGAGCACCTCCGCGACTCCCTCGCCGAGCGCGAGCGCTTCCGCCGTCGCCTGGCCCACGAAGCCACCCACGACGGCCTCACCGGGCTGCCCAACCGCTCGGCGTCGCTCGCTCACCTCGAGCACACCATCGCCCGAGCCCGGCGATCCGAGGACACCGCCGCGGTGCTCTTCGTCGACCTCGACGGCTTCAAGGCCGTCAACGACCAACACGGCCACCAGGCCGGCGACCTCCTCCTCCAGGCGGTGGCCCGGCGTCTCGTCGACCAGAGCCGCGCCGGTGACCACGTCGCCCGTCTCGGCGGCGACGAGTTCCTCGTGGTCGCCGAACCGATCGAGAGCCCCGAGGCGGCGCTCGAACTGGCCGAGCGGCTGGCCGACGCCATCCGGCGACCGCTCGAGCTCGAACGGGGCCCGGTCACGCCGTCGGCGTGCATCGGCGTCGCCGTGGCCGGCTACTCCGAGGACCCGGACGCGCTGATCCGCGACGCCGACCTGGCGGTCTACCAGGCCAAGGCCGACGGCCCGGGCGCCGTCGCCCTCTGCACCGACGAGATGCGGTCGCGTCAGGTCGAGGAAGCCGACCTCGAGGCGTCGATCCGAGCCGCCATCGCCGGTGACGAGTTCTTCCTCCACTACCAGTCGACGATCGACGCCACGACGTCGTTGCCCAACGCCGTCGAAGCGCTGGTGCGGTGGGAGCGTCCAGGCGCAGGTCTGGTGCGGCCCGACGAGTTCATCCCCTTCGCCGAACGCTCCGACCTGATCATCGAGGTCGATCGCTGGGTGATCGATCGGGGCATCCGCCAGCTGGCGCAGTGGCGCGACGACCCGGTGCTCGGCAACCTCTCGATGGCCCTCAACGTGTCGGGACGCCACCTCGTGCGCGGCGAGCTCTACGAAACGGTGCGCAGCGCCCTCGACCGTCACGGCGTCGACGCCACCCGCCTCACGATCGAGGTGACCGAGAGCGCCCTGCTCGGGGACCTCGCGGCGGCCGCCCAGTCCCTCGACCGTCTACGGGCCGACGGCGTCCGCATCGCCATCGACGACTTCGGCACCGGCTACACGTCGCTGGCCCATCTGCGGACCCTGCCGGTCGACATCCTCAAGATCGATCGCAGCTTCGTCGCCAACCTCGACAACGCCGACGACCTGTCGCTCGTCAAGCTGATCGTCGAGACCGGCCACCTGCTCGGGGCGCGTGTGACCGCCGAGGGCGTCGAGACCGACGACCAGGCCTCGATCCTGCGGATGTTGGGTTCCGACACCCTCCAGGGCTATCGCTTCGCCCGGCCCCTCACCGCCGCCGAACTGGCCGGCGCGGTCGAGGCGCTCACCAGCGGCGACCGGCCGACCGCCGACGCTTGACCGAACGCCCCTGATCGGGGCGACTCTTCATCACCGCAACCTCTTGATCACCGCGTCGCCTCGATCACCGTGGCTACTTCATCACGGCGACACGGCCCGCCAGGCAGTCGTCGATGCGCTCCCGGTGGTTCTCCATGATGTCATAGCCGTCGAGCTCATCGGGGCGGACCCAGGCGGTGGCCGTGGTCTCGTCGCTGAGGCCGAGCTCGCCTCCGACGATCGTGGCGGCGAAGCAGAGGGCGACGAACTGGTGCGTGTTGCCGTCGCGATAGCGGGTCACACGGTCGGGGGAGGAGTAGACGCCGACGAGCCGCGCGGCCTCCACCTCGAGGCCGGTCTCCTCGCGCACCTCGCGGATCATGGCCTCCGCCGCGCTCTCTCCCGGGTCCATCGCCCCGCCCGGCAGGCACCAGAGGCCGTTGTCGGTGCGGCGGGTGAGCAGAACATCGCCGTCGCGGACGACCACGGCGGCGCAGCCCACCTTGAGGCTGCCGGTGCGTCCGATCCGGTCGCCGTGGAGGATCTCGGCCATCCCGCAACGATAGGGGCTCAAGTGTGCGAGCTGCGTGTCGATGGAGGTCACATGGCTCTCATCGACGACGGTGATGTTCGGCGGCCAGACACCTTCCCTCGTATCACTCCGCGCTACCCGATCCCGCCGTTGCGGGCCACCTGGCATGCGCCGAGTCGGCGCCGGATCGGGCCCCGCACGTCCTCGGTCGAGATTCGCCTGGTCGACATCTCGATCGCCGGCGCGCTGTTGATCGCCCCCAGCAACGACCGGCTCGAGACCGGGTCGCGGCTCAAGATCGAATTCGGTGACACCGATGGCGTGGCCGAGATCCGCAACGTGCGGCCCTGCGATCACGAGGGCTTCTCCTACTACGGCATCAACTACTTCCGGATGAGCGACGAGATGCGTGAGCTCGTGCACGGGGTGGTGGCCAAGATCCGGGCCGACAACGACCTGACGACGAGCTGGGAACGGCGAGACTTCTGATCCTGGGTCGCCCGGCCCTGGGTGCCGGGCGAATCTGCCGAGGCCCCGTCCGCCGCTGACCCCTAGCGTCGCCTCTGCGGAGGTGACGTGGTGGACGCGGACTCGATCGGGGCGGCAACCGGCGAGCCGGTCGTCGCGCCGGCGCGGCCATCGTTCTCGCGACGCCGCGTCGTCGGCGGGCTCGCCGTGATCGCCGCAGCCGGTGGTTCGTTCGGCGTGACCAACGCAGCGCTGGCGGCGTCGAGCCGGAGCCGTGCCTCCTCGGGCGCCGACCGCCTCGTGGTCGCCCTCGACGACGACGAGCGTCGCCTGGTGTCGATCATCGCCACGTCGTCGACCGTGCAGGTGCGATCCGATTCCTGCGCTGGCTCGATCGCCGGGGCCGGGGTCGTCGTCGACGGTCGTGTCCTCACCGCAGCCCACCTCGTCGCCGACACCGACCGGGCCGTCGTCGGGAGCCTCGGCGGCACCGTGGTCGATCGCCGGCCGGCCCTCGATCTCGCCGTCGTCGTGCCCGAGGGTCGACTTGTCGGGTCGGTGACCGAGGTGCGTTCCAGCCCGGTCGTCGCCGGCGAGCCGGTCGTGGTGGCCGGCCATCCGGGCGGCGGGCCTCTCGACGTGGTCGAGGCCTGGGTGCACCACGTCGACCTCGGCGCGGTCTGGGGCCTCGACACCGGCGTCGTCGTCCTCGACCGAGCGCTGCCCGCCGGCTTCAGTGGCGGCCCGGTGCTCGACCGCCTGGGACGGCTGGTGGGCGTCGTGCATGGCTACGACGCCGTTTCGGACCTGTCGATCGTCGTGCCCGCCACTGCGGCCGACGTTCCCACCGGCACCGCGACTGGCGCCGGGACCGGCACTGCGACGGGCACCGACTCGCAGCCACCCGGCACCCGAGCGGGGGAGGGCCGGGCCTGTGAGTAGTTCCGCTGGGTTCCCGCCCGCCGATCGTCCACTACCATCGACAGCGTCGCCCACGTCCGACGCACGCCCGGAGGGAGGGCCCATGCCAGACCACGTGACGACCGAACTCGCCGCCACCGAGGCCGAACCGGCCGACGATCGCGCGGTTCCGCCCCGGCTGGTGTCCGGACTCGGTCGGGGCCTCGCCGGGATCCTCGACCAGACCCTCGGCGCCCGCCCCTCGACCGGAGTCGCGGAGCTCGTCGGCGGCGACGTCGGCCCCACCCGGGAGCGGGAACGGACGACGGGCGGGCTCCGACAGCACGTGACGAGCCTCGCCCTCGACGCCTTGGCCGGCGGACTCGAGACCGGCGTCACCACCGGGCGACCCGAGGCGCGGCGGATGGCCGACCTGGCTCGCTCGGTGACCGCCGCGTTGGCCGAACCCCGCCCGCTCCCGACCGGTCACTCCCTGCGGGTGCTGGTGCGTGACGCGTCCGACGGCTCGACCGACGAGGCCTTCCTGGCCGACGTGCGGGTCGTCGCCAGCGAAAACCGCCACCACAC
>JBPEXC010000390.1:0-4614 GCA_052032035.1 Acidimicrobiales bacterium
CCGACCTGGGCGTTCATGTCGTCGCGGGCCAGGGCGTGGTCCTTGTTCATGTACCACGTGCGGGTCTGGGCGTTGGGGTTGAGCTTGGCGTTGTCGTAGTTGATCCGACTGATCTCGGCCAGGTGCTCATCGGCGAGGCCGTAGCGCTTGTCGTACTCGTCGCCGAGCTTGCCGAACAGCTTGGGGAACGGGAACTCGATCCCCTCGGCCTCCTTCTCGTACCAGGCAGCCGTGCCCAGGTAGGAGCCGCCGAGGGCGGAGTCGACCGTCTTCATCTGCTCGATGCCGACGACGGCCTGCAGGTCGTAGCGACCCGCCTCGATCTCGGCCGACGCGGCCAGCAGGGCGATGGAGCCCGAGGCGCAGGCGGCCTCGTGGCGGCCGGTCGGCAAACCGCTGAAGCTCGGGTCGGCCTCGATGAAGAAGGCGCCGAGGTGGCCCTGCATGCAGTAGAGCTCGGCGGCGAAGTTGCCGACGTGGGCCGACTCGATGTCGCCCGGGTCGATCCCGGTCTCCTTCAGGGCGCCCTGCACGGCCTCGTTCATCAGGGCCGAGAAGTGCTTCTTCTCCTTCGACCAGTTGCGGGCGAAGTCGGTCTGGTAGCCGCCGATGATGTAGACGGCGTTGTCGTTGGTGCTCATCGTTGTCTCGTCTCTCGTGCGTGTCGGTGCTCAGGCGGCCACGAAGAACCGGCCACGGTTCATGTGGGGGTGATGGAAGAAGACGGTCGACTCGTCGGCATCGGCGATGGCGGTCGGCACGGTGACGCCGGCCTCGCTCAGCATCTTGACCGTGTTGGCCGGGCCGAGGAAGTCGACGAGGATCGACGGTGGTGCCCAGTTGAACCCGGCGCCCATGATGCGGTCGATGTCGGTGATGCTCTCGCACACCTCGCCGACCCGCTCGAAGGAGTAGGAGATGTAGCCGGCCATGATCTTACGGGCCAGCTTGGCCTCGTCGCCCGGCGCGTCGAGCAACACCTCGAGCCCCTCGGCGTAGCGGGCCTGGGCGTAGAGGTCGGCGATCTCGGCCACGTAGGGAAGGTCGGGGACCTCGATCTGGTCGCGGCTCACGTACTCGCCCGACGGCAGGTCGAGCACGAGCCCTTCCTTGCGCTTGAAGAAGCCGCCGCCCGACTTGTTGCCGAGCACGCCGGCGTCGATCAGCGTGCGCATGGAGTCGGGGAGACGGTTGGTCTCACGGGCCTCGTCGTCGGTGTTGTCGTAGACGTTGTCGACGATCGCCTTGTGGACGTCCCAGCCGACCAGGTCGATCGTGGCCAGCGGGGTGAGGGCACGGCCGGTGTAGGGGCCGACGATGGCGTCGATCACCGCCGGGCTCATCGTCTCGGCCAGCAGGGCGCACTCGTTGAGGACCTTGAAGCCCACCCGGTTGCCGGCGAAGGCGGGGGTGTCGGCCGTCCGGATGATCTCGCGGCCCAAGCGGTAGGTGGAGAACGCCTCGAGGAAGTCGAGCACCTCGGGGTCGGTCTCGTCGTTGGGGATCAGCTCGGTGCCGACGATCACGTTCGGCGGGTTGAAGAAGTGGAGGCCGCAGAAGTTGCGGCGGAAGTCGTCGGAGCGGCCGGCGACGAGGCCGTTGATCGACAGGCCCGAGGAGACCGTGGCGATCATCGATCCGGGGCGACGGTGCTCCTCGACGAGGTCGAAGACGGGCTTCTTGATGGCGGGGTCCTCGGCGACGGCCTCGAAGATCAGGTCGGCCGACGCGATGGCGGCAGGTCCCTCCTCGTCATAGCTGCCCACCTCGGCTCGCAGGGCGACAGTGTTGGACCGCACCTGGCCGATCGCGGCCTGGAGCCCTTCGGCGGCCTTCTCCTTGGTGCGAGCCAGGAAGGTCACCTTGGGCACCGCTTGGGTGAAGAGTGCGGCGCTGCCGAAGCCCATCGTGCCGTTCGCTCCGAGCACGACCACGTGCTCGAGCTTCCGGAGGCCGAGGGCGCTGCGGTCGGGGGACAGGGTCCCGGGGGAGGCTGTTGCTGCAGAGGTCATGTTCGCTCCATTGCGAGATGGCCGATGTTGCTGTCGCCCGGCTGCAATCGCGCGACAGGACCAAGACGGTGCCAGCAACTAGACCAGATGGTCAAGTTTCGCTACCCGTGGGTAACGGGCGTCACACGGGTGACGGCCGCCCGTGGCGGGCTCAGGCGTGGAGGTCGCGGGGAAGCCCCAGCACCTTCTCGGCCACGATGTTGCGTTGGATGGCGAAGGTGCCGCCGCCGAGGGTGAGGGCGGGGGCGAACAGGTAGCCGTAGTGCCAGATCGGGTCGACCCCGGTGCCGTCGTCGTCGAAGTTCACCTCGGTCGCCCCCGAGCGGGCGCTCGACGGCAGCGCGCCGGCTGGCCCGGAGTGGGTGAGCATGCCGGCGGCGCCGGCGGTGGCCTTGGCCAACGCCATCACGTGCTGCCCGTGTTCGTCGGCCAGGATCTTCTGCACCGACGCCTCCGGCCCGGGCGTGCGGCCCTGGAGGCGGGCGCTCAGCGATCGGAGCCGGAGGAGTCGCAGCAGCTCCGACTCGATGTGGAGCGACGCGGCCTGCTGGCGCTGGGACGGGTCGTCGAGGCCGCCGCCGGCGCGCACCACCTCGAGGAGATCCTGGGCCGACGGGCCCGAACCCCACAGCGAGCCGGCCGACGACAGCGACACCCGCTCGTTGGACAGGGTGACCTTGGCCAGCCGCCAGCCGTCGCCCTCCTCGCCGATCCGGTTCTCGGCGGGGATCCGCACGTCGTCGAAGAACACCTGGTTGAACGAATGGGCCGTCGTCATGTCGATGATCGGCGTCATCGTGAGCCCGGGGGTGTCCATCGGACACACGAAGTAGGAGATGCCCTTGTGCTTCGGCGCCTCGGGGTCGGTCCGGGCGATCAGGATGCCGAAGTCGGAGTGATGGCCCCCGCTCGTCCAGATCTTCGAGCCGTTGACGACGTACTCGTCGCCGTCGCGTTCGGCTCGGGTCGACAGGGCGGCGAGGTCGCTGCCCGCATCGGGCTCGCTGAAGAGCTGACAGTAGATCGAGCGGGCGGTGAAGATGTCGTCGAGGAAGCGCCGCTTCTGGTCGTCGGTGCCGGCGACGAGGATCGTCGGGGCGGCCCAGCCGATGCCGATCGCGTTCGAGGGCCGCGACACCCCGGCCGCCGTCAGCTCGTCGTCGATGATCAGCTGGTGCATCGGGTCGGCCTCGATGCCGTAGGGGGCCGGCCAGTGGGGCACGACCAGGCCCGCGTCGTGGAGTTCGTCGGCCGTGGGCTCGGGGTGCTCGGCGATCCAACGGCGGATCTCGAGGCGCCGGGGATCGTCGTGCGGCGGCAGGTCGAAGTCCATGGCCGCTCACCTTCACAGCTCGAGGGCCGGCGCTCAAGTCGGAGCGCCGGCCCTCGGTGGGGAAGATCCAGATGTCGGCGGGGGCCGCCTCTAGCAGGGCAACGTCACCAGTCGGTGCCGGTGACCGCCAGGGCGTTGGTGCCGGTGCAGGCCGTGGTGTCGCTGCTCCCGTAGAGCGTGCGGCCGTCGGACTGCAGGTGGATGAAGAAGCAGGTGCCCGACTCCGACATCGCGGCGGCGCCCCACTCGGTGCCACCGACCGGGTTGGCGAGGCTGACGTCGTTGTCGTTGCGGGCGGCGCTGTCGGCGCCGCGCCACACGAGCTCGGGCTCGGCGTCGCGCATCCGGGAGGTGTTGACCCGGCGGAAGTCGGCGTCGTCGGTGTAGATGATCATCGCCGTGTTCTGCGCCGTGCGGAGGTTGGCTTGGGCGGCCCGGTCCTGGGCCCGCTCGCGGGCGCCGAGGAAGGTCGGGATGCCGATCGCCAGCAGGATGCCGATGATCAGGACGACGACCATCACCTCGACGAGGGTGAAGCCGCTCTCGTCCGTGCGCTCGGAGCTGGTGGGCAGGGTGTCGGTGCTCATGCCCGGAGGCTCGGACCGTTCGGTTGCACCATGAGGCCGCACGGGCGCAGTTCTCGGCGGGTCGCGGTCACTGCACCAGCTCGATGATCTCGAACATCGGGAGGTAGAGGGCGACGACCATGCCGCCGACGGTCAACCCGATCACGGCCATCAGGAGCGGTTCGATCAGCGACGAGAACCCGGCGACCGCGGTCTCGACCTCGTCCTCGAAGGTGGCGCCGACCACGTCGAGCATGTCGTCGAGGGCGCCGGTCTCCTCGCCGACGGCCACGAGCTGGCTCACCATCGGGGGGAACACGTCGAGGCGTTCGAGGTTCTCGGCCAGGCCCTCGCCGCGGCCGACGTTGCGCCGGACCTCGGTGACGGCCGCAGCCACGGCGGCGTTGCCGGCGTTGTCGCCCGCCACGGTGAGCGTCTCGAGCACCGGGACGCCGCTGCGGGTGAGCACGGCCATCACCCGGCCGAAGCGGGCCATCGACGACTTGGTGAGGAGGGGGCCGAGCAGCGGCAGCCGGAGCAGGAGCCGATCACGCCGGAGCCGCCCACCCGGGGTGGCGAACCAGCGGCGCACACCGAGGACGACGACGGCCGCCCCGAGGGCGACGATCGGCAGGCGGGTCGTCACCAGGGTCGACAGGGCCACGAGGGTCTGGGTCGGCAGGGGGAGATCGGACCCGAGGTC
>JBPEXC010000391.1:0-19575 GCA_052032035.1 Acidimicrobiales bacterium
CGAGGGCCACCCGCGTCGGGCTCCCGGCCGGGTCGAGGGGTGCCACCTCCAGCACGAGGGCGGCGTCGACCCGGTAGCTGCGGGCGTCGAAGCAGGCGACCGGATCGACGACGCGGAGCCACAGCCCGTCCCACATCGTGCTCAGGCGGAGCTGGCGGGGATCGGTGAGGAGCCAGCGGAGCGGGTCGTTCGGCCGGAGGCAGACCCCGAACTCGACCGTCGCCACCAGGTCGACGGCGAGGATCGTGCGCCACAGCGCCTCGTGGGCCTCGGGGGTGATGGCGCAGAAGTCCATCAGGGTGAGCTTCCCGGCCGGCACGCCGTGGTCGTCCCACTCGCCCTTCATCGTCCACACGGCGTAGCCATCGGCGTGGAGGGCGACATGGGGGTCGCCCTTCATGGCGTGCTGGTCCCGGACGAACGATGCCCGAGGCCGCGTGACCTCGCCGGGGGCGCCCTGCCGGTAGCGGTCCCAGAGTGCGGTGAGGGTGTCGACCTCGGCCCGGGCGTCGGCGAGGCGCACCGGCCCGAGGCCGTCGGGTGCCGGGTGTCGGAACGCCGCGCCGGCCCGGCGGATCTCGCCGCCGAGCGCCCAGGTCGCCATGCCGTAGCCGAACCGTTCGTAGATGCCCGACTCGCTCGCCCACAGACCCATCAACGGCTCGCCGCGCTCGACCGAGGCGTCGTGGGCCTCCCGGATCAGCGTGGTCAGCACGCCCCGGCGACGGTGGGTGGGGGCGACCGACACCCAGGTGAGGCCGCCCATCGGGATCGTCAGCGGTCGCTCGGGCGCCGCCCCCGGCAGGGTCAGCTCCATCGTGTGGACACCGACGACGCCGACGACGTCGCCGGTGGCGTCGTCCCTGGCGATCCGGAAGCGGTCGGTGTCGAGCGCGGCCCAGGTGATGTCGGCGTCGTGGTCGGCGAGGGTGTCGCCGAACGCCCGTACGTCGGCCGCCAGCACCTCGGGCCAGTCGTCCTGGGTCAGGGGATGGGTGGAGATGTCGCTCACGGCGAGAGTCTCGCCGACGGCGCCGGTGGGCCGCAGCGATTAACGCGGCCTACGCTCCGGCGATGACGCTCGACGTGGCCCGTTACCTCGACCGGCTGGCCTACGAGGGCCCGACCGACCCGACGATCGAGACGTTGCGAGCCCTCCACCGGGCGCACCTCGTCGCCGTGCCGTTCGAGAACCTCGACGTGTTCAACGGGATCCCGGTCGAGGTCGGAGTCGACTGGGCGATCGCCAAGGTGGTCGATCGGCGGCGGGGCGGCTGGTGCTTCGAGCTGAACGTGGCGTTCGGAGCGCTGCTCGACGCGCTCGGGTTCGAGGTCCGGCGACTCGGCGCCGCCGTGTTGCTGGCCGGGCCGACCACCGTGGTCGACCATCTGTGTCTCGAGGTGCTGCTCGACGAGCCGTGGCTGGTCGACGTCGGCTTCGGCGCCCTGTTCGTCGAACCGATCCGGCTCGACGTCGCCGGGCCCCAGCCCGACGACGGTGATGAGTTCGAACTGTTGGGGAGCCCGCAGGGCACCACGCTGGCTCGCCTCGACGACGGCGTGCCCCAGGCCCTCTACCGGCTCAAGCGGGTGGCGCTCGGACTCGACGACCTCCGGCCGGCGTCGGAGCGGCTGCAGGCCGATCGGTCGCTCCACTGGCACCAGCGGCCGATGGCGAGTCGCCTCCTCGGGGCCGCCGACGGCGGCGTCGGCGCCGACCGCGTCACCCTGTCGGGAGCCGAACTCGTGGTGCGTCGGGGCGGGGAGCGGACCGTCACCGAGATCGACCCCGACGACTGGCCCGACCGCTGCGAGGAGTGGTTCGGCTTCCGGTTCCGCCCTCGTCACTGGTGACGAGGGCTGCCCTCAGTCGCCGGTCGCCACCGGGCGGTCCGGGTCGGACGACCAGCCCGACCACGAGCCGACATAGAGACGGGCGACGCCGAGGCCGGCGTGTTCGATCGCCAGGAGGTTCTGGCACGCGCTGACGCCGGAACCGCAGTAGACGATGGCGTCGCCGTCGACGTCGGCCTCGACGAAGCGCTCCCGCACCTCGGCGTCGGGTCGGAGGCGGCCACGACCGAGGAGGTCGTCGGGCGGGCCGTCGAGATTGCCGGCGAAGGGCAGGTTGATCGCCCCCGGCACGTGGCCGGCCTTCGCGTCGATCGGCTCGACCTCGCCCCGGAAGCGCTCGGGGGCGCGACTGTCGACCACCACGCCGCCGTCGGCGATGTGGGCCACCACCACGTCGGCGCCGACGAAGCGGTCGGCGGGCCACGGCACCACGTCACGGGTAGCGCCGACCCGAGGCTCGACCGGACCGATCTCGAGCTCGCCGCCGGCTGCGACCCAGGCGGCGAGGCCGCCATCGAGCAACGACGCCGCCTGCCCGATCCGCCGCAGCATCCACACCAGGCGGCCGGCGATCATGCCGCCGGCGTCGTCGTAGGCGACGACGGCGACGTCGTCACCGATCCCGAGGTCGACGAGGGCGGCGGCGAAGTCCTCGGCGCTCGGGAGCGGGTGGCGCCCGACGATCGGTCCCGGGCGGCTGCTGAGCAGTGCCTCGAGATCGACGTGGATCGCCCCGGGGAGGTGCCCCCCCTCGTGGGCGTCGCGGCCGACTCGTCCGTCGAGGTAGTTGCGCACGTCGCAGACGACGACGTCGTTGGCTCGGAGCCAGTCGACGTCGACGATGGGCGGCGGCAGGATCGGGTGCGGTGCGGCGGCCATGCCCGAAGGATGCCATGCCGCGGCGTGTTGCCCGCGCGGTGTGATGGCTGCGCGCCGCGAAGTCACGCTGACGACGGAGGGGCGCGACGATGGGCGCGCCGAACGGCGCGCTCATCTCGAGTTGGTGGTCGGTGCCGGGATCGGGGCCTGGTTCAGGTCACTGGTTCAGGTCAGCAGCGTGCCGTCGAAGCGCCAGAACTGCAGACGGCCGTGCTGGTCCCGGGTGATGGTGTAGAAGCCGAGGGTCTTCAACCGGTGGTGGCGGCGACAGAGTGGAGCGGCGTTGCCGAGATTGGTCTCGCCGCCGAGCGCCCAGTCGAGGAGGTGGTCGATCTCGCAGTTGCGGAACGGATGGTGGCAGCCGGGGAAGGCGCAGGTCGAGTGGGTGAGGGCGAGGACCTTCTTCTGCTGCTTGGAGAACGAGCGCCGGGTGCGGCCTGCGTCGATCACGATGCCCTTCGTGTCGCAGACGACCCGGGCGAGGTGGCCGTGGATGAGGTTTGCGAGGGCAACGCTGGTCGGGATCGCGTGGCCAGAGGCGAGCGCAGCCCCGCCGACCGTGGGGTCGCACCCGAGGTCGCCGAGCTCGAACGGCGAGTCGCGTCGTGCCGCCGGCTCATCGGTCGTGCCGGTGCAGCCGCAGTCGGTCGGCTCGCGCGCGTCGAGGGCGGGCAGCGTCAGCCGGTCGCGCAGTTTGGCGTCGACGTGGTCGCGGATCGTGCTCTCGCCGAGGTTGATCTGCACGAGGGGCTCCGGGCGCTGTGCGCCGGTGGGCGTGGCTGCGCTGTCGAGGAGCGCGTCGGCAAGGGCGTCGAGGCGGCGTTGACGGGCAGTGCGGTGGGCACGCCCGCACCGCGGGTCGGTGGGGTCGAACAGGTCGGGCTCGCCGTCGACCGCCACCCCCTCGTCGCGCTGCCGTGCGGCCGTGCGGGCCTGGTGATCGGCGTCGGCGAGTCGGTTGTAGCGGTCGGTCAGGGCGTCGGCGATGATCTCGCCGGTGACGGGGTCGGCCTCGCCGTGGAACACGAGTGAGCCATCCAGGCGACGTGACCAGACCAGGCCGCGACCCTCGTGGCGGCGGTGGTACTGCTCGTCGAGGGTGTCGGGGTCGGCGAGGGCGAGCCAGTGCTGGCAGGCCTTGGCGAAGCTGGCGGGCGAGAGGGTCCTGGCGATACGGCAGAGCTCGGGTTCATCTCGCAGGAGGAGTTCTCGAACCGAGGGGTGGCGGTCCCAGATCGACAACAACGGATCGAGGTGTTCACCGGTGATGCGTTGCTCCTGGCGGGCCTCGCTGAAGTGGGTGAAGAGTTCCTCGGCTCGGGCTCGACGGGTGATGCGGTGGGTGTGGGACGGGTTGGTGTGGGTGCGGTGGGCGGCGAGCTTGGCGGCGGAGGTGTGGCCCCAGGCGTGATGGGCGCCGGAGTCGTGGGCCGCGGTGCCGCAGCGGCCGGCGGCCAGGGCCAGCTGGTCGCCGAGGCCGACCAACATCTCGAACGCGTCCTGTGCGCTTCCCCCGGAGAGGGAGGCGTCGGTGAGGTCGTTGCGGAGGCGAGCGAGCGAGTCGGCGACATGGCCGATGGTCTCGAGGACCACCTCGTCGGGAGGGAGTGGGGTGTGGAAGAGGTCGCTGCTCGGTGCCGCCATGCGGCAAGTGTATCGAACATATGTTCGATCGTCAACCCGTCGGGTGGCGAACCTGAGCGGGGTCAGCCCTGCAGGTAGCGGTCGGCCATGGCGTCGAGCACGTCGCGGAACTCGGTGACGGTCCGGTGCAGGACCTCGGCGACCGGTTCGACGGCCTCGATGCGTCCCTGCACCTGGCCCGACAGGGCGAACGCAGCGTTCATGTCCCCACCGAAGTAGAGCTGCATCGGATCGCCGAACTGGCCGAACACGTTGTCCTCGCTCCACCGGAGCCCGAGCGTCCGGTCGGTCTTGAGCGCCCGGAGCGCCGGTGAGTGGCGCTGGTTCAGGAAGACGGTGTCGGTCTCGCCGCCGTCGACGATCGCCTGCTTCCAGTTGTCGTGGACGGGACTCTCGGCGGCCGACACCATGCGGGTGCCCATCTGCACCGCCTCGGCGCCGAGGGAGAAGGCGGCCGCCATCGAGGCGCCGTCGACGATGCCGCCGGCGGCCACGATCGGCACGTCGACCTTCGATCGCACGAGCGGCAGGAGTACCATCGACCCCACCGGATCCGGGTTCTTGAAGCCGCCGCCCTCGCCGCCCTCGACCACCAGGCCGTCGACGCCGGCCTCGACCGCCTTCAGTGCGCCCTTCAGGGTGGGCACCACGTGGAAGACGGTGAGTCCGGCCTCCTTCAGCTGCGCGGTGTACGCGGTCGGGTTGCCGGCGGAGGTGGTGACGAAGCGCACGCCCTGTTCGATCACGAAGTCGACGATCCCGGGATCGCGCACGAACGCCTGGGCGATGTTGACCCCGAACGGCTTGTCGGTGAGGTCGCGCATCTTCGCGATCTCGCCCTTGATGGCGTCGAGCTCGCCGGAGCTGGTCTCGATGATGCCGAGGCCGCCGGCGTTGGAGACCGCCGACGCGAGCTGGCTGCGAGCGATCCATCCCATCGGGGCCTGGATGATCGGGTAGTCGACGCCGAGCAGGTCGGCGATGCGATTCTTCACGGGTGCAGGGCGGGTCATGTCGGGGTCTCCTCGGTCGGCGCCGCGGTCGCGTCGGTCGCGGTCTCGAGAGCGGCGATCCGCTCGTCGGTCAGTTGGGCGCGCCGCACCTTGCCGGCGTCGTCGCGGAGTGGCTCGTCGACGAACTCGAAGGTGCGGGGCAGCTTGTAGGTCACGAGCCGTTCGGCCAGGAACGACCGCAGCTCGTCGAGGTCGAACTCGGTGTCGACGGCGTCGAGCCCGTGGGTGGGCTGGATGATGGCGTGGACCCGATGGCCCTTGTCGGGGTCGGGCAACCCGATCACACAGCACGACGCCACCCCGTCGTGGGCGGCGATGGCCGCCTCGACCTCGGCCGGGAAGACGTTGGCGCCGCCCACCAGGATCATGTCCTTCCGGCGATCGGCCAGGTAGAGGTAGCCGTCGGCGTCCATCCAGCCGATGTCGCCCAGGCACTCCCAGCCGTCGTCCCGCACCTCGGCCTCTGCGCCCACGTAGTGGTAGGTCGGGCGGTCGCGATCGACCGCTCGCATCCAGACGTCACCGACCGTGCCGGGCTCGACCGGCCGGCCGGCCTCGTCGAGGATGGTGATCTCGCCGGCCCGGGGTCGGCCGACCGAGCCGCGGTGCGCGAGCCACTCGGTGCCGCTGAGCAGCGTCGAGGCCTGGCCTTCGGTGCCGCCGTAGAGCTCCCACAGCACGTCGGGGCCGATCCAGTCGATCCAGACCTCCTTGAGCCACGGAGGGCACGGCTCGGCGAGGTGGACGGCGATCTCGAGCGACGACAGGTCGTAGCGGCTCTTCACGTCGTCGGGCAGCTTCCACATGCGCTGCATCATCGTGGGCACCAGGTAGCACGACGTGGCCCGGTGCTCGTCGATGGCGGCGAGGGTGTCGACGGCATCGAAGCGGGGCAGCAACACCACCTCGCCGCCGCTCAGCAGGGTCTGCCACGTCCAGATGAACGGGCCGTTGTGGTAGAGCGGTCCGGGGATCGTCATGATCGCTCCGCGGCGGGCGCCGATCGGGGCGAACGTCGACTCGAGGTCGCGGGCGACGCTGGAGGGGTCGCCCGACACGATCAGCTTGGGCCGCCCGGTCGAGCCGCCCGAGGTCGGGGCCTTCCAGGCGCTGGAGACGATGTCGGGCAGGGGCGCGTCGTCGATGTCCGGGCCGGGCCGGAAGCCGCGGGGCACGACGGGTCGGCCGTGGTCGACGTCGTCACTGACGCCGACGACCACGGCGGCGTCGGCCAGTTCGATGATGGCGTCGAGCTCGAGCCGGGGCAGGCGGGACGACACCGGCTGGGGGATCGCCCCGATCCGCCAGCAGCCGAGGCAGGCGACGAGGAACTCGAGCGAGTTGGGTTCGGCGATGGTGACGAACGATCCTTCGCCGGCGCCGAGCGAGGCGAGGTGTCGAGCCATCGCGTTGCCGCGACGGTCGAGTTCGGCGAAGGAGATCGAGTCGCCCTCGGTGTCGCGACCCGGTCGCAGCACGACGGCGGTGCGGTCGCCGAACTCGGCGGCGAAGCGGGCGAACCGGGCGGAGAAGCTCTCGAGCTCGGCCTCGGTGGCGGGAGCGTCGGACGTGACGTCGGTCATGGCGGCCGACGCTACGAGGTGCGCAGCTGTTGCTCCAGTCGAGCGGCGTCGCCGGCGTGGTGCGGGGCGAGGGCTGACAGGTAGCGGGCGGCGGCGCCGGCGTCGGCGCCCCACGCCTCGGTCAACCCGGTGGCGATCGTCCGGAGGTAGGAGTCGTGCGCAGCTCGGAGTTCGCTCGGTCGGCTGCGGCCGGTGATCGTCAGCACCGGCACCCCGTCGATCGCATCGAGCAGCTCGATCCGCCCGTAGGCCCGCTCGACCAGATCGATGCGGCCCTGCTCCACGGCGACGTCGAGGTCGAACGCGGCGAGCGTCTCGGCCCCGAGCGCATCGCCATCGGCCTGCTCGCCACCGTCGAACCCGTTCTCCTGGGCGAACACGTCGAGGAACTGCCCGAGCGTGATGCCCCAGATCCGGCCCATCGTCGGGGCCTCCGGGCCCATCGTGTCGGCGTCGAGGAACGCCACACCGCCACCGCCCCACGACGCCGAGGTGCCGGCGAACACCAGCTCCCGGTCGATCAGGAACGGGTGGTCGGCGCGGGGTGGGCTCGGATCGGCGGCCCCGCGCTGGACGCGGCCGGTGGTCGAACCTGGCACCGGCCCGCCTTCGAGGTAGGTGCGGAACCGGTCGGCCGACAGGTTCGAGCCGTAGGCGGCGTACCAGACCGGGGTGTCGAGGCTGGCCATCGAACGCTCAGCGACGCCGCAGGTCGACGGCCATCCACTCGCCGGACCGCCACTGCTCGGCCACCTCGAGGTCGGGGAACAGCATCTGCACCTCGGCCTCCTGGTGGTCGAGGAAGCCGCTGACGAGGAGCCGGCTGCCGGCGTCGGTGCCGAGGGCCGACTCGATGCCCGGCGCCGCCCGGCGCAGGTCGGCGACGAGCAGGTTGGCGACGACCGTGGCGAAGCGCACGCCGTCGGGCGGGCTGCCCAGCTCGACCGTGATGGGCACCGCGGTGAGGGCTGCGTTGTCGCGCGCGTTGGCGAGCGTGGCCTCGACCGCCTCGCTGTCGATGTCGACAGCGGTCACCGAGGTGGCGCCGAGCACGGCGGCGGCGATCGAGAGCACGCCGGTGCCGCACCCCACGTCGAGGACCGACGAGGTCGGCGGCCGTGCGACGAGGGCGTCGAGGAGGAGGCGGGTGGTCGGGTGCTCGCCGTGGCCGAACGCTCGCCCGGGGGTGATGCGCAGGGTGTGGTCGCCGACGACCACGTCCCGCGGCTCGGGCGGGATCCACACGTCGGGGTCGTAGCGCTCGACGGTGCCGTCGAAGCGGGCGGCGGCCGCCACGGCGTCGCTCTCGGTGTCGAAGCCGGCGATCAGCACCTTCGAACCGTCGGAGCCGCCGGCTTCGGCGACGCCGCTCGTGCCGAGGTCCCAGAGCTCGGAGATCACGAGCTCGGAGTCGCCGTCGGGGGAGAGTCGTACGAGCCAGGCCACCGGTGCAGGATACGGCCTGGCACACTGGGCCCGTGAGCGATCTGCACGCCGCCATCGACATCGGAACCAACTCGATGCACCTCGTGGTGGCACGGGTCGACGGGGAGGGACACTTCGATCTGCTCGACAGCGAGAAGGAGATGGTCCGCCTCGGCCACGGCGCCGGCGAGATGAAGGAGCTGGCGCCCGACGCGATCGATCGCGGCATCGACGCCCTGGCGCGGATGACCCAGATGGCCCGCTCGATGGGGGTCGACGATCTCACCGCGGTCGCCACCTCGGCGGTGCGGGAAGCCGCCAACCAGCAGGTGTTCCTCGACCGGGCCCGCGACGAGGTCGGCGTGGAGGTCGAGGTGATCTCGGGGTTCGAGGAGGCCCGCCTCATCCACCTCGGGGTGCTCCAGGCGCTCCCGGTGTTCGACCAGCGCCTGATGCTGGCCGACATCGGCGGCGGGTCGACCGAGCTGCTGGTGGGCGAGGGGCCGGACCCGATCGAGGCCCGATCGATGAAGCTCGGCGCGATCCGGCTCACTCAGCGGTTCTTCGACGGCGAGGTGCCGACGGCGGAACAGATCACGGCCTGTCGGGCCTACGTGCGGGCGGCACTGGCGCCGGTGGCCCACGAGCTCGGCGGCCACCGCCCCGAGATCGCGATCGGCAGCTCCGGCACGATCACCACGGTGGCCTGCATCGCCGCCGCCGCCAGGGGCGAGGCGGTGCGACTCACCAACGGGCTCACGTTCACCGCCGCCGAACTCGACGACATCATCGACCGGCTCGAGGGCACGACGGCGGCCGAGCGGAGCGACATCAAGGGGCTCGACGCCAAACGGGTCGACATCATCACCGCCGGCGCCGTCCTGCTGGCCGAGATCCTCCGGGCGTTCCGCCTGTCGGAGATGACGATCTCGGACTACGCCCTGCGCGAGGGCGTGCTGCTCGACCGGTTCGGGCCGAGCCGGGCCGGGCTCGCCCGCCTGGCCGACCTGCGCGACGCCAACGTGGCCCGACTGTCGCGTCAACTCGACCCGGATCCCGAGCACGCCGAGCACTGCGCCCGCCTGGCGGTGCAGCTCTTCGACCGAACGATCGACCTCCACGGCTACGGCGACGCCGAGCGGGAGATCCTGCGCAACGCCGCCCTGCTCCACAACGTCGGCCTGTTCATCAGTCACTCGAGCCACCACAAGCACAGCTACTACGTGATCCGGAACTCCGAGCAGCTCACCGGCTTCACCCAGCACGAGGTCGAGCTGATGGCGGTGGTGGCCCGCTACCACCGCAAGAGTCACCCTGCCGAGAAGCACGACGAGTTCGCGTCGTTGTCCAAGGGCGACAAGAAGCGGGTCCGGCTCCTGGCCGGTCTGTTGCGGGTGGCGATCGGTCTCGACCGGGGCCACCGCGGCACGATCACGACGGTGCGGGTGTTCGCCGACCCGAGCCGCCTGCGGATCGAGCCGGTGATCGGCAGTGGCGTCGACGGCGACGACGACCTGCAGATCGAGCTCTACGCCGCTCGGGAGCGGTCGCGGCTCCTGGCCGACGCCCTCGACGTCGACGTCGAGATCGAGCTGCCGCCGACCTTCGACGACGCCGCCTACTCGAGCTGACCGAACCGCCCGCCGCCGAGGTGGGTGGCGTAGTGGTCGTGGATCAGCTCGAACCGTTCGACCCGGTGCGAGGGCTTGCCCGATCGTGACAGCTCGTGGTTCTCGCCTGGGAAGCGGGCGAGTCGGACCTCGCAGCCGGCGAGCCGCAGCGCGGTGAACAGCTGCTCGGCCTGCTCGGGCGGACACCGCCAGTCGGCTTCGGAATGGAGGATCAGGCTGGGGGTGGTGGCGCCGCCGACGTACTGGATCGGCGACTGGGCCCGCAGGCGCTCGAGACCCTCCGGGGACCGCACCGGCTCGCCCTCGAGGAGGAGGTCGCGGCAGAAGAACGGGCCGATGTCGCTGGTGCCGACGAAGCTCTCCCAGTTGATCACGCAGCGCTCGATGAGGGCGGCGGCGAAGCGGTCGGTGTGGCCGATCGCCCAGGCGCTCATGAAGCCGCCGTAGGAGCCGCCGCCGATCCCGACCCGGGTGTCGTCGACCTCGGGCAGCGCGCACAGCGCGTCGGCGACCGCCTGCACGTCGTCGAAGTCGACCGTGCCGAACCGGCCCCGGATCGTCGACGCCCACGGCGTGCCGTAGCCGTCGGAGCCGCGGGGGTTGGCGCCGACCACGACGTAGCCGGCGGCGGCGGCCATCTGGAACTCGTCGAAGAAGCCGAGGTTGTAGGCGAAGGTCGGGCCGCCGTGCACGTAGACGAGGCCCGGTCGCCGGCCGTCCGGGCCGGTGCTGTCGAACGCGCTGGCCGGTGGGCGGGTGAGGATCGCCTCGACGCGCACCCCGTCGGCGTCGTCGCCCGACGCCACGCTGATCACCTCGGGTTCGACCAGGTCGAGCTCGGCCAGGAGCTCGTCGTTCAGGGAGATGAGTCGGGTCGACGTCCCGGCGGCCAGGTCGTAGTGCCACAGCTCGGCCGGCCGGGTCGGGGTCGACACCGCGGCGACGATCGACGTGCCGGCGGCGTCGACGTCGAAGTCGACGACGACGCCGGCTTCGTCGACCACGACCGTGGTCTCGCCGGACTGGAGGTCGTTGCGGTCGACGGTCACCCGCACCCCTCGGGCGGCGAGGGTGAACACGGCGTCGTCGGCCACCCGGATCGTCGACTGGCTGACGTCGTCGGAGCCGAGCTCGTGGGTCGTGCCGCCGTTGGGGTCGAGGAGATGGAGCCGATCGAGGCGGATGCCGTCCGGTCGGGGCACGCCGATGGCGAGGGCGTGGCGGTCGGCGGTCCAGCCCAGGTCGCCCCAGAACTCGCCGGGCGGGTCGACGAGGTCGAGCACGAGGCCGCTGCCGTCGGTGGCGAGCTCGATGACCCGCGACAGGCCGGTGAGGTCGGCGTCGGGGTCGGACTTCACGATCGTCAGCACCCGGTCGCCGTCGGGGTGCGGGGCCAGTCCGACGTGGTCGTGTTCGCCGTCGGACAGCAGCAGCGGGTCGACCGTGGGGTCGACGGCGTCGAGCGCCCACACCTGGGTCGGGCGGTCGTGGATCCAGTCGCGTCCGTTGAAGCGATAGGCGAGGTCGTCGATCACGCGGGGCCGGCGGTCGAGTTCGTCGTCGGCGACGTCGACCTGGTCGGCGGGACGTCGGGCGCCGAGGGCGGCGAGGCGGGCGTCGTCGATCCAGGCCACCTCGTCGATGCCGTCGGGAAGACCGGCCAGAGCGGTGCGCACACCGGTCTCGAGGTCGTAGACCTCGGCCCGGGCGGTGGCCCCCTTGGTCGGGGTGACGACGCAGGCGAGCCGGGTGCCGTCGGGGGAGTAGCTCGGCCCGCTCACCCGGTGGGCGTCGACGAACAGGTAGCGGGCGCCCGGCCGCCCGTGGATGCGGGTCGACCAGAGCTGGGAGCGGTTCTCGTCGCTGTCGGCATCGGGCCAGCCGACGGTGTAGGCGACCTGATCGCCGTCGGGGTGGAGGGCGACGGCGGTCACCGAGCGGAGCTCGTGCAGGTCGGCGGGGGCGAGGGGGCGAACCATCCGTCGTTTCTAGCGCCTCACGATCACCGCCGTCGGGAGGGCAGGAGTCACAGCGCGGCGAACAGCTCCTCGATCCAGGCGACGACGGCCGGCCGTTGCTCGACGTCGGTCTTGCCGAGGCGGACGACGATGGCGTCGAGGGCCGGGTGGACCACGATGTACTGCCCCTCGTAGCCGTGGCAGCCGAAGGCGCCGGTGGTGTCGTCCCACAGCCACCAGTGCGAGCCGTACCAGAAGGCCTCGTCGACCTCGACGTCGACCGGGGTGCGGGCCAGCTCGACCCAGCCCTCGGGCAGGAGCCGGTGCCCGTGCCAGACGCCGTCGGCCAGGTAGAGCGATCCGAAGCGGGCGAAGTCGCGGGCGGTGGCGTAGACGTAGGACGACCCGACGAAGGTGCCGGCAGCGTCGAAGCGGGCGACGGCGCTCGCCATGCCGAGCGGGCCGAACAGGCGCTCGTCGAGGAACGCCCGGCACACCTCGACCCGTCGCTCGGGTGGGGTGTCGAGGCCGAGCCCGGCGGCGCGGAGCACGGCGTCGCCGGCGATGCGGGCGACGATGTTGGACGTGCCCGATGAGTAGTTGAACCGGGCGCCCGGCGGGTGGGCTGCAGGCCGAGCGATGGCGTAGCCGGCCACGTCGTCGGTGCCCGAGCCGAAGAGCATCTCGATCACGTCGGACACGCCCTCGTCGACGTAGTCCTCGGTGAAGTCGAGGCCGTCGGTCATCGACAGCAGGTGGCGCAGCGTGATCGAGGCGCGTTCGTCGTCGGCCCAGGCGGGGACGGGTGCCGGGTCGTCGAGCGTCAGCAGGCCGTCGCCGACGAGGAGCCCGATCCAGGCGTGGGTGATGCTCTTGGCCATCGACCACGAGATCAGGGTCGTGCCGGCGTCGGTGGCTGTGTCGGTACTGCTGTCGGGGGCTGTGTCGCTGGCTGTGTCGCTGGCTGTGGCCGGGCTGTAGGCCTCGGCGACGATGCGGCCGTGCTGCACGACGACGGTCGCGAGCGTCTGGTCGAGCCGGTGGTCGCGGCCCGCTGCGTCGGGGGTCCCGAACGCCCGCTCGAGCACCGCGGCGACCGGGGCCGGCGTGGGGTCGACCGTCCAGGCATCGCCGGGCCAGCGGGGCGACGCCGGCAGCGGATCGTGTCGGGTGGGCTGGTTGGACAGCATCGGTCGGCGCGCGGTCGTCACGATCGCGGGCTGAAGGTGACGGTGCGGGCGACCGGGTCGACGGCATCGAGCCGGAGCTGCAGCCGTTCGGCCAGGGTGCGGCCCTCCGGCGCCACGTTGGCCACCACGGCGGGCTCGGTCAGCTGCACCACCGCCCGGCCGCGGCGCTCGTCGAGGTCGACGACGAAGCCGTCGAAGGTCTCGCCGACGTGGGGTGCGAGCACCGTGGCCTCGACGAAGTCGACCATCGCCCGCTCGAGCGCCGAAGTCTTCGACGCCGCTCGGCCCATCAGCGACGGCAACTCCTCCAAGGCCTCGAGGGCCCACGCCGGCGGGCGGGTGTCGGCGTGGAGCGCGAGGAGGATCTCGTTGCCGAAGCGGTCGACGAGCCGGCGGAGGGGCGCGGTGACGTGGGCGTAGATCGAGGCGATCGCGCCGTGTTCGGGCTGCTCCGGGCGCTCGACACCTCCCTCGACGTCGAAGCCGTCGTAGCCGGCGCCGCGGAATGCGCGGGCCGCCTTGAGGAGGAACGCGGCGTGATGGGGTGAGGTCGGCTCGACGGTGCGGATGAAGTCGGCGTAGTCGAGGCCCTCGGGCCAGACCACCCCGAGGGCGTCGGCCTGGCGTCGCAGCGTGCCGAGGTCCTGGCGGCTGGTCGGCGGCAGGGTACGGAGGATGCCGACCCCGGCGTCGTGCATCGCGGTGCCGGCCACGATGCCGGTGAGCAGCGACAGCTGGGCGTTCCAGCCCTCGATCGGGCGAGCCTCGTCGTAGGCGAGGGCGTAGCTGCCGTCGCGGCTCACCACCTCCTGGCTCGGCAGGCTGAGCGAGATGCCGCCCCGGTCGGCCTCCCGTGCCTCCCGGAGGCGACCGATCTCGGGCAGGAGGGCGAGCGACTCGTCGGCCACGCCGCCGTCGATGCGGGCCTGGGCCTCGCGGTAGGTGATCGCCTCGCGCACCCGCACCTCGGCCCGTTCGAGGCGGACGTCGACGGGCAGACCGTCGCCGTCGAGGTCGATCGTCCACAGCAGGGCCGGTTTGTCGGAGCCCGGGAGCAGGCTGGCACGATCCTCGCTGATGATCGGCGGGTGGAGCGGGGTGCGCAGGTCGGGGCTGTAGAGGGTGACGCCTCGCCGGCGGGCCTCGAGGTCGATCGGGCCGCCCGGTTCGAGGAAGGCGCCGACGTCGGCGATCGCGTAGTACACCCGGTAGCCGTCGCCCCGGCGTTCCCCGGCGTAGGCCTGGTCGAGGTCGGTGGCGCCGGGCGGGTCGATCGCCACCAGACCGAGATCGCGTGCATCGCGGCGCTCGAGCGGCGCCGGGCGGGCGGCCTCGGCGGCGGCGAGCACCTCGGCGGGGAAGCCGACCGGGACGTCCTGTTCGTTGCGGATCGCGGCGAAGCCGCGTTCGAGGGCGGTGGGGGCGTGGAGGGTGAGGGTGGGCATCTGCTGCTCAGGATGCCACGACTGTCGGACCTCGGGCCCGGGGGCGTGTCAGTCGGGCTGGGAGCCGTAGAGACCGAGCGCCTCGGTCAGCTCGTCGTTGGCGTGGTAGGTCTCGTCGTCGGCCGGGAACGTCTTGGCCCGCACGTCGTTGGCGTAGGCGGCGACCGCCGACACCTGGTCGTCGAACGCGGTGCCGTAGCGGCGGACGAACTTCGGCTTGAACCGGTTCTCGAGGCCGATCACGTCGTGGAACACCAGCACCTGACCGTCGGTGTGGGGGCCGGCGCCGATGCCGATGATCGGGATGTTGACCGCCTCGGTCACCATCTCGCCGACCACGTCGGGCACGCCCTCCACGACGAGGGCGAAGCAGCCGGCCGCCTCGAGGGCCTTGGCCGCGTCGACGAGGCTGCGGGCGGCGCCGGCCTGGCGGGCCTGCACCTTGAACCCGCCCATCACGTTCATCGACTGCGGGGTGAGCCCCACGTGGCCGATCACGGGGATCTCCGCGGCGCGGATCGCCTCGATCATCGGGATGCGCTTGCGGCCGCCCTCGACCTTGACGCAGTTGGCGCCGGCCCGGATCAGGCGGGCGGCGTTGCGCACGGTCTCATCCGCGTTGACGTGGAAGCTCATCCACGGCATGTCGCCGATGATCACGGCCTCGGGCTGGGCCCGGGCCACGGCGGCCACGTGGCGTTCCATGTCGTCGATCGTCACCGACAGGGTGTCGTCGTAGCCGAGCACGACCATCGCCACCGAGTCGCCGACGAGGATCATGTCGACCCCGGCTTCGCTGGCCACCCGAGCGCTCGGCGCGTCGTAGGCGGTGACCATCACCAGCGGGTCGGACCCGTTGCGGATCTTGGAGTTCTTGATCGTGGGGACGGTGATCTTGGTCTTCACGGGGTTCTTCCTGTCAGACGGCGACGGTGCCGTCGGCACCTATCGTGACACCTGCGTTGTCGATGAGTCGAGGTCGGCCGACCTGTGCGGCGACGAGCAGACGTACCTCCCCCTCGAGCGAGGGTGGGACCTGCAACGTGGCGGCGTCGACGGCGGCCACGTAGTCGAGGGTGGCGAGGGGTTCGGCGTCGACGACGGCAGCCATCGCCGTCATCACCGCCTCCGGGTCGCGGCCGCCGGCACCGATGGCTTCGAGCCCGGCGTCGAGCGCCCGGCGCAGCACGATGGCGGCCTCGCGGTCGGCGCCCTCGAGGTAGGTGTTGCGGCTCGACATCGCCAGGCCGTCGGGCTCGCGCACGATCGGGCAGCCGACGACGTCGACCGGGATCGACAGGTCGGCGACCATGCGCCGGATCACCGCCAACTGCTGGAAGTCCTTCTCGCCGAAGAACGCCCGACAGGGCCCCACGATCGAGAACAGCTTGGCCACGACGGTGGCGACCCCGGCGAAGTGGGTCGGCCGGGTGGCGCCCTCCCAGGGGGCCGACACCTCGGCCACCGACACCGTGGTCAGCACCGGGCCGAAGGGGTACATCTCGTCGACCGACGGGGTGAACAGGTGGGTGACGCCGGCGTCGACGGCGATCTCGGTGTCGCGCTCGAGGTCGCGGGGGTAGCTGCTCAGGTCCTCGGTCGGCGCGAACTGGAGCGGGTTGACGAAGATGCTCGCCGCCACGAGGTCGCACGACTCGGCGGCGGCCCGCATCAGGGAGGCGTGGCCGTCGTGGAGGTAGCCCATCGTCGGCACGAAACCGACGACCTTCCCCTCGGCACGGGCCGCGTCGAGCGCAGCCCGGAACCCGGCGATCGTCGGGTGGGTCGTGATCGACGACGCCGACGGGGCGGGGGAGGTGGTGGGGGAGGAACTCATGGAGGGGGCCATGCTTGCAGTGTCAGAGGTCGCGGGGCCAGTTGCGACCGGCGAGGTGCGCAGCGGCGCGGGCCATCGCTCGGTAGGTGGGCAGCTCGTCGGCGGGCAGGGCGGCGAGGTGGGCGGCGATCGTGTCCCAGTCGCCGCGGGCGGCGGGGCCGGTCAACGACGCCGCCGCGCCGTCGGCGCGCACGTTGTCGAGCGTGGTGGTCATCAGCTCCCAGAACGCCGACGGGGGTACGTCGAGTTCCCGGGCGATCGTCTCGACCTGGGCGCACAGGGCGACCAGGTGGTTGGCGGCGATCGACGCAGCGGCGTGATAGGCGGCGCGCGACCCCTCGGCGACCTGCAGCTCCACCCCGCCCAGGAGCGCGACCAGCTCGCCGGCGACGGGGTCGCCGGCCGTCGCCAGATGGCAGCCGTCGAGGAGGCGGCGAGCGCCCGTGACCGGGTCGGGCAGGCTCATCAGGGGGTGGATCGAGGCTCGACGCTCGTGAGGGCGCAGCTCGTCGAGGGTGCGCGACCCCGAGCAGTGGGCGATCACCGCTCGGCCGGGCCGGATGCTGCGGGCCACCTCGCCGATGCGGTCGTCGGGCACACACAGCAAAACCACGTCCACGCCGTCGGCGGCGGCCGCAACCTCGGCGTCCCGGTCGAGCAGGTCGACCTCGGCGCCGCGTGCGACGAACGCATCGGCGAACGATCGGCCGGCGCGGCCGGGGCCGACGATCCGGATGGAGGGGGCGGAGGCCACGTGCGAAGCCTTGCAGACCGCACCGGCCCGGTCAGGTCGGGACGGCGCCGACCGGCTCAGCGGCGGAGTTCGACGACCAGCCGGTCGAGCAGGTCCGACACCGCCGGCAGCTCGTGGTCGGCGATCCGGTCGATCAGCGTGGCCCGCACCGCCTGGTCACGATCGGGGGCGGCGGCCTCGACCAGGGCCACGCCGTCGTCGGTCAGGCAGGCGAAGGTGCCGCGCCGATCGGTGACGTCGTCCTCGCGCAGCACGGCGCCTCGCGAGCAGAGCCGGTCGACCCGGTAGGTGAGGCGTGACCGCGACACCATCACCAGCTCGGCGATCTCGCTCATACGACGGCGTCGGTCGTCGCTGTCGTAGAGCATCTGGAGGATCTCGAGGTCGATCAACGAGAGCTCGTGACGAGCCTGGAGCACGTCGTCGAAGTGGCTCGTGGCGCGCCGAGTGATCTCGAACCAGTGACGCCACAGCCGAAGCTCGTCGTCAGAGAGTCTGTCGCCCATGGACACAAATGTAGAAGTGCCACCACGCCGTTGCGACGATCGGTCGGCAATTTCGTGACCGACCGAACCGCGGTGTTGTCCCTGTTCAGTGCCGTGCCGACGAGCGGTTCGGGGTCAACGCCGCTGGCACACCGGGCACCACGTGGTGGTGCGGGCGTCGATCGGGGCAGCCCGCAGCTCGGTGCCGCAGCGAGCGCACGGGCGACCCGCCTGGCCGTAGACGAGCAGGCGGTCCTGATTGGTGCCGCTGGCGCCCGTGGCGTCGCGGTAGTCGCGCAGGGTCGTGCCGCCGTTGTCGATCCCGGCGGCCAACACCTCGCGCAGCGCCTCGAGGAGGAGGGCCGCCCGGTCGGCGCCGAGTCGGGTGACCCGAGGGTTGATCCGGGCCCGCCACAGCGCCTCGTCGGCGTAGATGTTGCCGACGCCGGCGATCGGGCGCTGCGACAGCAGCTTCGTCTTGAGCGGACGTCGGCTGGCGGCGAGCAGCGCCGTGAACCGGGCCGGGGTCAGCTCGGGGTCCCACGGCTCGGGTCCGGCGTCGCGCAGGGTCGGGATGTCGCGGTAGTCGCCGCGCTCGACCACGTGGATCCGCCCGAACCGGCGGGTGTCGTGGAAGGTGAGGGTCGTGTGGTCGTCGAGGTGCCACCACGCCCGCAGGTGGGGATGGTCGAGGTCGGGGTCGGCGACGACCTCGAGGCGGCCCGTCATCCCGAGGTGCACGATCAGCTCCCGATCGTCGTCGAGACCGAACCGCAGGTACTTGGCCCGTCGATCGACCCGATCGATGCCGGCGCCCGCCGCTTCGACGGCCGGGGTGAACTTGGCCGAGGCGAACGCGCCGGCGTCGACGATCGTCCGCCCGTCGAGGCGGGGCGCCAGTTGGCGGCGGACGGTCTCGACCTCGGGCAGCTCGGGCACGGCAGCGACCCTACCGGGCTGCCCTCGGGGGGTAGGGTCGCTCCGATGGGCTACGAAACCGATCTCGCCGAGATCCATCACCTGCACTACGACCAGGTGGCCCGCTCGGCGGCGGACGAACTGATCGAGCGGCTGGCGGCAGCCGGCATCACCTCCGGGCTCGTCGTCGATCTCGGCTGCGGCAGCGGGGTGACCGCCTCGATCCTGTCCAAGGCGGGGTTCGAGGTGCACGGGGTCGACCTGTCGCCCGACATGATCGAGTTGGCCAAGGCCGAGGCGCCGCAGGCCACCTTCGAGTGCGCGTCGCTCTTCGACGTCGAGATCCCGTCGTGTGTGGCGGTGACCGCCATCAGCGAGGCGGTGAACTACGCCTTCGACGGGGTGACGAGCGAGGGCACGATCGCCGGACTGGCCCAACGCATCCACGACGCACTGGAGCCGAACGGTGTGGTGATGCTCGACGTCGCCACCCCCGATCGCATCCACGCCGGGTCGGTCACCGAGCGGCGCTTCGAGGGCGACGACTACGTGATCCTCGTGCGCACCGAAGGGAGCGCCTCCGGGCGCCGGTTGGTGCGCGACATCACGCTCTTCCGCGAGGCGGGCGAGCTGTGGCGCCGCTCCGACGAGCGTCACGAGCAGGTGCTCTACACGCCCGAGATGGTGAGCGAGGTGCTCCTCGAGGCCGGCTTCTGGGTGGAGGTGCTGTCGAGCTACGCCGACTTCGTCTTCCCGACGGGTTGGAACGGGTTCGTGGGCACCAAACGGGCCTGAGCGAGCGCGCTGGGCCGCCCGGCCCACGAGGGGGCGGCGGTTCGCTCACGACGGCGGGGACGCCGTCGGCCACGCTGTCGAGGTGGACTCGATTCCGAACCCGATCCGGCGCCGGATGGCCGGTGCGTTGCTGCTCGCCGTGGGGCTGAGCGCATGTTCGTCGG
>JBPEXC010000392.1:0-9073 GCA_052032035.1 Acidimicrobiales bacterium
CTGGTCGAGGCGACGGCCACCAAGGCGCTCGCCGTCGGCGTGACGGGGCGACCCGACGAGGGTCGCCGACTCGCCGCCTCCGCCCGTCGGATGGCGTTCGCCCACGGCATGGTGGCCCAGGTCGCCTACACCCACCGTGTCGAGATGCTGATCGCCGTGTTCAACGACGGGCGCACCGAGGAGTCGTTCCGGGCCGCTCGCGCCGGGCTCGAGTTCGCCCAGGAGCGCTGCGGGCCCCGATGGCAGGCCGACTTCCAGCTCGACCTCTTCCTCGGCCTGGTCGAGGCCGGTCGGTTCGACGAGGCCTTGGCACCGCTCGAGGCATTGCTCGCTGCGCCGATCGACGACCTCCGGCGCCTCACCGTGCTGCAGACCGCCGCGCTCCGGTGCCTGAGCATCGGCGAGATCGACGAGGCCGCTGCGTGGCTCGACGACGCCCGCCAGCTCGCCGAACGCTACGACTCGGCCCAGGAGACCGGCGTGCAGGCCCGGCTCGAGGCCGAGCTGGCCCGACGCCGTGGCGATCTGCCGGCGGCGATCCGGCTGATCGACCGAGCCCTCGAACTCCAGCTGCCCAGCGACAACCTCACCTACACCCGGGAGTCGATCGTCGAGAAGCTCCGGATCGTGCGAGCAGCGTCGGCGACGTCGTCGCGGGAGGCGGCCGAGCGACTGGGGCTCGACGACCCCGACGCCCTCGTCGAGGGCTGCCACCGGCTGGTCGAGTCGTTCTGGGGGCACGGCGCCGCCAACCGAGTCTGGCGGGCGCTGATGGAGTTCGAGCTGGAACGGGCCGGGATCCCCCTCCTCACCGGTTCGCTCGACCTCCGCTCGCTCGATCGACGGGTCGGCGAACTGGGCGACGACCTCGAGCGCTGCGGCTTCGCCCACGAGGCCGCCCTCGTGCGCGGCGCGCTCGACGAGGGTGCCGCCAGCGGGCGTCGCGAGCCGATGACCGATCTCGGGCTCGCCGCCCCCGAACGGTTGACCGAGCGCGAGCACGAGGTGTTGGCGCTGGTGGCCGAGGGCCTGTCGAACAAGGAGATCGCCGCCCGCCTCGGGGTGCGCCCCCGCACGGCGGGGACCCACGTCTCGAACGTCCTGCGCAAGCTCGGCGTGTCGTCGCGGGGGCAGGCCGCCGCCCGCTACCGGGCCGTCAGTCGCTGACGCTGGCCTTCGGCGGACCGTCGACGATGCGGGTCCGCACGGCGGTCGAGATCGTGTCGACGGCGATCGTGCCGAGCACGACGACGATGAAGCCGAGCCCGGCGCCACCCCAGTCCTTGAACCGCAGCGCCTGGGCGAGCTTGTCGCCGATGCCCCCGGCGCCGACGAGGCCCATCACCGCCGAGGCCCGGATGTTGACCTCGAAGCGGTAGAGCACGAACGACGCGAGCTCCGGGGTCACCTGGGGCAGCACACCCCAACGGAGCCGTTGGATCCCGGTGGCGCCGACGGCGTCGGCCGCCTCGATCGGGCCCCGTTCGATGCCTTCGATCGTCTCGTGGAACAGCTTGCCGAGCGTGCCGATCGAGCCGACACCGATCGCCAGGGTGCCCGCCATCGGACTCAGCCCGAAGATCGGGATGAAGGCGAGGGCGAGGATCACCTCGGGGATCGCCCGCAACAGGTTGAACACCTGGCGGGTGACCCAGGCGACGGGTCGTCCGACCAGGTTCTCGGCGGCGAGGAACGACAGCGGGGCGGCGAACAGGGTGGCGATGATCGTGCCGAGCCACGCAATCGAGATCGACTCCCACATCGCCGCCAGCCAACTCGGCAGCTCGGCGGGGTCGATGTAGCGGGCCATCGCCCGGAAGACGGCGAACAGGTCGGCCGGAGCCTCGAGGAGGCGCTCCCACCGGGCGTCGAGCCCGACGATCGACCACAGGACCAGGGCGACGGTCACCGCCGTCGCCACGATGCGGAACCGGTCCACGGTGCTCGGGGGCAGGGTCGGCGCCCGGGTCGCCGTCGTGTTCGGGGCGGTCACACCAACCTCCGCCGCAGCGTGATCGAGAAGCGCTCGACCACGAACACGACCAGGAAGAACATGAAGACGAGGCCCCACAACTCCGACCAGCGACCGAGGCCGCGGAAGTACTCGATGCGGTTGCCGATACCGCCGGCGCCGACGAGCCCGAGCACGGCCGACGCCCGCAGGTTGAGCTCGAAGTTGTAGAGCACGAACGAGCTGTAGGCGGGCAGGATCTGCGGGACGACGGCGGTCCGCAGCATCTGCGTGAGCGACGCGCCCGACGCGTTCGCCGCCTCGATCGGGCCGTGATCGATGCCGCCGAGGGTGTCGGCCGTGAGCTTGGTGGTCACGGCCAGCGAGAAGAAGAACAGGGCGAGTAGACCCGGGAGGGCGCCCACCCCGACGGCGGTGACGAACAGCAGCGCCCACAGCAGGTCGGGGATGGAGCGGACGACGTTGTTGAAGGTGCGGACGACGGTCCGCAAGGGGCGGGACGGGTTGCCGAAGTCGGTCGACCAGAGCGCGAGCGGCAGGCTGGCGAGGGCGCCGGATGCCGTGCCGAGGATGGCGAGCTGCAGGGTCTCGAGGAAGGCGCTGCGGGTGCGCCGCGACCAGATCTGGCCCCAGTCCGGCGAGAGGAGGCCCTCGACCACCGAGTTGGTGCGGGTGAGGTTCTCGTAGAGCTCGATCAGCGAGAACTCGACGGCCCAGGCGGTCACGCCGGTCAGGACGATCGCGCCGAGCGAGCCGACGACGGCGAAGCGGGATGGCCCCGGGCGGGGCGGCAGTGCCGGCGCCGTCACGACAGGGCGGCCTGCTTGGCCATCGTGTCGTCCGCGGTGAGGCTGCGGCCGTAGATGTCGGTGAAGACCTTCTCGTCACAGGCGCTGCCCGGACCGTCGAACACGAGCTCGCCGTTGCGGAGCCCGATGATGCGGTCGGCGTAGGCGGTGGCCAGGTCGAGGAAGTGGAGGTTGACGATGACGGTGATGCCGAGCTCGGCGCCGATCTGCTTCAGATAGCGCATCACGACGTGGCTGGTCGGCGGGTCGAGCGACGCCACCGGCTCGTCGGCCAGGATGATCGACGGCTCCTGGGCGAGGGCCCGTGCGATGCCGACCCGCTGGCGTTGACCGCCCGACAGGTCGGTGGCCCGCACCCGGGCCTTGTCGAGGATCTCGACGCGCTCGAGCGCCCTGGCCGCGATGTCGAGATCGGCCTGCGGGTAGCGCCCCAGCAGGGTGCGCCACGTCGGCACCCTGCTGAGACGACCCATCAGCACGTTGTTGAGCACCGAGGTGCGGTCGACCAGGTTGAACCCCTGGAAGATCATGCCGACCTCGCTGCGGAGGCCGCGCATCTGTGAGCGTGACAGGGACGGGACGTCGAAGCCGTTGACCTCGAGCTCGCCGCTCGTGAGCGGGACGAGCCCGTTGACCGCACGGATCAGGGTCGACTTCCCGGCACCCGACAGGCCGACGATCACCACGAACTCGCCATCGGCGATCTCGAGGTCGAGGTCGCGCATCGCGCTGACCCCACCGGGATAGGTGACGTTGGCCTGTCGGAACCGGATCATCGACGTGCGGCGTCCATTCTCTGTGTCCTGCTCACTCTGCTCAGGGTGCTGTTCTGGTGCTGGTCTGCGTGTTCCTACTCGAGGAGGTCGCCGAGCTCGGCCTCGAGGTCACGGATGACGTCGTAGTCGCTCGAGGTCACCGGCACCAGGCCGTCGATCTCGTAGAGCTCTGCGAGGAGGGCGGCGCCGTCCTCGGTGGCGGCGATGGCGACGAAGGCGTCGGTGATGGCGGTGACCAGCGACTCGGGCAGGTCACCGGCGACGGCGAAGCCGTCGTTCGGGATCGGGCCCGACCAGCCGAACACGACGAGCTGCTCGCCGACGTCGGGGCTGGTCTCCTCGATGGTGGAGCGAGCGTCGTTGTAGCTCACACCGACCACGGCGTCACCGTCGTAGACGGCCTGCACCGAGGCGTCGTGGCCGCCCGCGAACAGGGCGTCGATGCCGTCGATGGGGTCGACGCCGGCCTGGGCCAGCTGCAGCGACGGGATGGCGTAGCCGGAGGTGGAACCCTGGTCGACGAAGGCGACGGTCTGGTCGGCGAGGAGGGGCAGCTTGTCGGCCCCGATCGGCCCGGCCTCGGGACCGGCGGCGTCGAGGACGCCGTTGCAGAACAGGTAGCCGTCCTCGTCGGCGACGGGCTCGTCGTCACAGAAGGTGTCGGGGTCGTTGGTGAACCACTGGGTGACGTAGAGCAGCGAGCCGAAGCGCTCGGCCTGCAGGATCAGCTCGGCGCCGGCCTGCTCCTCGGCCTGCACCATCTGGCGCGGTCCGAGACCACCGGCGATCTGGGCCTGACCCGACTCGAGGGCCACGATCACGCCGGCGTAGTCCGACGGCACGAGGGCCTCGACCTCGATGCCGAGTTCGGCGGCGAGGAGGTCGGCGAGGGGCTGGGCGGTCTCGATCAGACCACCGGCCTCCTGCGACGGTGTGAGCGTGAAGACAACGCTCTCCGGCCAATCGCTGTGATCGGCCATGTCGTCGCCCATGTCCTCGGCGTCCTCGGCCATGTCGTCGGCCGCCTCTTCGGCTTCCTCCGCTGCGTCCTCGGCGGCGTCGGTGGCCTCGTCGGTCGCCTCTTCCACCGCTTCGGTGGCGTCCTCGACCGGATCGTCGGAGCCGCACGCGGCCATGGTCATCGCACCTGCGAGCAGGAGCGAGAGTAGGGATCGTCGTTGCATGACGTACCTCATTGTGTGTTCGGGACGACCACGGGGGCGTGGCCGTCGTTCTCTCCCGCCCCGGAGGCTACGCGGCGGGACCGTCGATCGCCGTTCGTGTTGATGACCACTTCGTGACGGCATCGTGAAATCCCTGCCAGTCGGTCACGTCGGCCACGCCGTCGATCGGGCGGTTCCACGGCCTGATCATGCGGCAGACCAGGGAATTCGGCAGTCGATGGGCGGCCAGGGCGTCGAGGACGTGGGGGGCGTCGTCGAGATAGATGTCACACGGAACGGTGTGCTTCTCCTCCTCGAAGTGCACCGCAGCCAGTGGCAGATCGTGGTCGGCCAACCACCGTAGGGTGTCGGGGACCGCCCATGGTGGTTTGGCGGTCACGATGTGTAGTCGATGGCCCTCGGCGGCGAGGGCCCGCAGGGTCTCGATCGCACCGGGGAAGGGCACCATGTGGCGGAAGATCGACGGCCGGTCGGTGCCGCCCTCGGCCCAGGTCCAGAACGCCGCCATGTCGGCGAAGCCGGCCAGGGTGTGCAGCCCGTCCCAGGTCTGCACCATCTCGGGCTCGAGGTCGCTGCCGAACTCCTCCCGGTGCAGGCGCACCCACTCCGCGTTGAAGTCGACGATCACGCCGTCCATGTCGATGCCCAGTCGTGCCATGCGGCCGAGGCTAGGGGGACGCGGCGGGGCACGACACGCATCGTGACGGCGGCGAAAACCGGCGGAAACACGCCCGACCTACGGTCGTGGGATGACCGCCGCGCCATCGATCACGACGCCCTCGCTCACGCCCGAGTCCGCTGCGGAGTGGGACGCGTTCCTCCGCCTCTTCTGGCACCCCGTCACCCGGGTCGTCGACGTGGGCGAGTCGGGCGTGACCGGGGTGCGCGTGCTCGGCACCGACCTGGCCGTGGCCCGCCTGCCCGCCGGCCCCGATGGTGCCGGTTCCGGTGCTGCCAGTCCTGATGCAGCAGTTGCCGGCGATCGCTGGGTGGCCTACGTCGACCGCTGCCCTCACCGTTCCGCCCGACTGTCGGTGGGCACGGCCGAGCCCGACGGGCTGCGCTGCGCCTACCACGGGTGGCGGTTCGGGGACGACGGGGCGTGCAACGAGATCCCGTCGATGCCGGGGTCGGCGATCTCGTCCTCCGCGTGCACCACCTCCTACCGCGCCGCCGAGGCCCACGGCCTGGTGTGGGTCCTGCTCGACGATCGACTCGACCCGCCGATCCCGCCGTGCCCGGCCCTCGATGCGCCCGACTCCCCGGACACCCGTGTCCTGGTCCCCACCCCCTACACCTGGCCGGTCGGGGCCCCGCGCCGGGTCGAGAACTTCACCGACCTCGCCCATTTCGCGTTCATCCACGACGGCAGCATCGGCCGGCGCGACGTGCCGGTGCCGCCCCTGCCCGAGATCGTGCGGGCCAAGGGGCAGATGGCGTTCCGCTACGACCCGCCCGAGTTCGCCGCCGACCCGACGGCGATGTTCGGCGTGTCGGCCTACACGGTGACGATGCCCCTCACCGTCAACATCGAGTTCTTCATGGAGGACGGTAAGCGCCGGACGCTGTGGATGGCGGCGTGCCCGGTCGATCTCGGCGTCACCGAGTCGTTCTGGGTGATGGGCCGCAACGACGAGCTCGACCCGTCGTTCGACGACGCCCACATCGAGTTCCAGGAACAGATCCTGGCCGAGGACGAGCCCGTCGTCTGCAACCAGGTGCCGCCCGAGATGGTGCTCACCCCCGGTGCCGAGGTGTCGGTGAAGACCGACCGCGTGTCGATCGCCTACCGCCGCTGGCTCGGCGAACTCCTCGCCCACGTGCGGTACGACGGCGCGAGCCACGAGGGTGCGGCCGGCGGCGTCGAGATCGACGTCGACGGGCTCCGCGCCACCCTCGCGGTCGAGGGGTCGGCGTTCAGCCCGGTCGCGCCGGGCTCCGGAGCGCCCTCCACACTCGCTCGGGGCTGAACGGGGCGTCGGTCAGGCGGGCGGCTGCGCTCGGGTCGGCGGTCGCGGCGGCGGCCGCCACCGCGTTGCACACGGCGGCGAACGCCCCGTTGGTGCCGCCCTCACCGATGCCCTTCATGCCGCCGGGGGTGAACGGCGACGGGGTGGAGGTCTGCTCGATCGTCACCGGCGGCAGGAAGCCGGCGTCGGGTACGAGGTAGGAGGCGAACGAGGCGGTGAGCGGATTCCCCTCCGCGTCGAACCGCACCTCCTCCACCAGGGCGGCGCCCGCCCCCTGGGCGATCGCGCCGTGGGTCTGGCCCTCGACGATCACCGGCTCGATCACGGTGCCGCAGTCCTGCACGACGTGGTAGCGCTCGATCGTGGCCGCGCCGGTGTCGGGGTCGACGGCGACCCGGCACACATGGGTGCCGAAGCTGAACGTGTAGCTCTCGGGGTCGTGGATGACCTCGCTGCCGAGGCCGGGCGGATCGCCGGCCGGCAGCGCCCGGCCCCGCCACGCCCGCTCGGCCAGGTGTTCGATCGAGACGGCGCCGCCACCGCCGCGTACCCGGGCCTCGCCGTCGACGAGTTCGATGTCGACCTCCGCCGCCTCGAGCTCGTCGGCCGCCAACCGCCGGAGCCGACCCGCCAGGTCGTCGGTGGCTCGCACGAGGGCCGCGCCACCCACCGCCATCGAGCGGCTGGCCGCCGTGCCGTAGGGGCTGTAGGGGGAGTGGTCGGTGTCGGGCCGACGGAGCCGGATCCGGCTGCGGTCGATGCCGAGGCCGTCGGCGACGATGCGGGCGAAGCTGGTGGCGTGGCCCTGGCCCTGGGGCACCGTGCCGAGGTCGAGCTCGACGAGGCCGTCGGGATCGATGCGCACCTTCGCCGTCTCGTAGCCGCCGATCGACAGGCCGATCAGGGCGTTGACGGTGCTGGGTCCGACACCGGCCATCTGCACGTAGCTGCAGTAGCCGACGCCGCGGAGCCTGCCGTCGTCGGGCGCCGCCGGCCACGTGGCGGCCGTGGCCCGTGCGGCTCGGAGCCCCGCGGCGTAGTCGCCGTTGTCGTAGACCAGCCCGGCCGGCGAGGCCCACGGTTGGGCGTCGGGCGGGATCATGTTCCGCAACCGCAGCTCGACCGGGTCGAGCCCGAGCTCGGCCGCTGCCAGATCGATGATGCGCTCACGGACGTAGGCCGCCTGGGTCTGGCCGAATCCTCGGTAGGCCGCCGTCGGCACCGTCGTGGTGGCCACGACGCGCCCGCGGGCCCCGTAGACGCCGACGTCGTATGGACCCGGTGCCATGCCGAGACAGGCGAACAGCGGGCCCCCGCCGAAGATGGCGAAGTGGGCGCCGCCGTTGCGGACCGAGTCGAGGGCGAGGGCCACGAACCGGCCGTCGGCGTCGAGCCCGAGGCGGACCCGGTGCCGTTCGTCGCGGGCCTGGGTGGTCACCGACAGCGACTCGTTGCGGTCCTCGGTCCACACCAGCGCCCGCCCGGTCAGCAGCGCCGCCGCCGCCACCATCAGCTCGTCGTCGTGGGCGTGGTCCTTCACCCCGAAGCCGCCGCCGACGTCGAGGGCCCGCACCCGCAGGTCGCGGCGTGGTCGGCCGAGCACCTCGGCCAGGGCGTCGCGCACGGCGTGGGGCGCCTGGGTCGAGGTGATCACCTCGAGGCGGGTGGTGCCGTCGTCGAGCAGTCCCCCACCGGTCACGCGGGCCGCCAGGCCGCGCCCCTCCATCGGGGCGCCAGCGAGGCGCCCGATGCCGAGCGTCGCCTCGACCACGTGATCGGCGCCGGCCAGGGCGGCCTCGACCACGTCGGGCTCGGCGCCGGCGAAGAAGGTGCAGAGCACGTTGTCGGGGCGGTCGTCGTGGAGCACGGGGGCACCGGGAGCGAGGGCCGCATCGATCTCGGGGAGGGGTGGCAGGGGGTCGATCTCCACCTCCAGCCAGTCGGCCGCATCGGCGAGCGTGGCGTCGTCGGGCCCGATCACCAGCCCGACCGGTTGACCGACGTAGCGGACGTGGGGGTCGGCGACGAGCGAGTGGTCGTGGGTCTGGTCACCCAGGTGCCACACGATCGGGACCCGGCGGGGGAGCGAGGCGAAGACGTCGAGTCCGAGCACGGTCACGGCGTCGGCCATCGCGGCGGGGGCATCGGCCGAGAGTCGGGTGGCCCGCCACGTGCCGTGGGCGATCTCGCTGCGCACCACCCGCACCCGCTCCCAGCCGGTCCCGGCGGGCGGTCCGGATGCCCTGGCGGTCAGGGCATCGGCCAGGTAGGTGGCGGTGCCGGTGAGCAGTGGCGGGTCTTCGAGGCGTCCGGTCCAGGCGGTCACGGGGCGAACCTAACCAGCCCGGTCGGCGGGCCCGGG
>JBPEXC010000393.1:0-11719 GCA_052032035.1 Acidimicrobiales bacterium
GGGATCGGCTGGCAGTGGAAGTTCGACCCGGCGTTCTGGACCGCGATGGGCGGCTCGCCGCGCACGTTCGCCCTGCCCTACCTCGACCAGATCGGCTGTCGGGTGGCGCTGCTGCGCTGCGAGGAAGGGCTCGTCGACGCGGAGATCGGCCGGTTCATGTACGAGCGGATGGGGCGCCGCACCCCGGTGGTCGAGCTGCCCACGGCCGGCCATCACCCGATGCTCGACACCCCGCTCGTCCTGATCACGGCGCTCCGCACCCTCTTCGCCGACTGGCGCCACAGTCACCCCCGGCCCCCGGCTGCCTGAACCGCCACGACGCAGCTTCGCCGCACGGCGAGCGCGGGTGGCTTTCGACGTGGCGGGCGGTGTCTGGAACGATGCGGGGCATGGAGTTCACCCCCGAACACGACGCCTTCCGGGCGATGGTGCGCGACTACGTCGAACGCGAGATCAACCCCCGGATCCCCGAGTGGGAGGCGGCCGAGATGATGCCGCTGCACGACATCTTCGCCGACATGGCCAAGCTCGGCATGCTCGGCCTCGAGTACGAGCCGGAGTTCGGCGGCCAGGGCGCCGATCACCTGTTCACCCTGATCCTCGCCGAGGAGTTCGGTCGCTGCGACCACGGCTCGCTGCCGATGGCCCTCGGCGTGCAGGTCGACATGGCCACGCCGTCGCTCGCCCGGTTCGGCACCCCGGAACAGAAGGAGCAGTTCCTGGCACCCGCCCTGCGGGGCGAGATGGTGGCCTCGATCGCCGTGAGCGAACCCGACGCCGGCTCCGACGTCGCGGCCCTGCGTACCCGGGCCGAGCGCGACGGCGACGAGTGGATCATCAACGGCTCGAAGATGTGGATCACCAACTCGATCCAGGCCGACTGGCTGTGCCTGCTGGCCCGCACCTCCGACGAGGGCGGCTACGCCGGCATGAGCCAGATCATCGTGCCGACCACCGCCCCGGGGTTCAGCGTCTCGAAGAAGCTCGACAAGCTCGGCATGCGGGCGTCCGACACCGCCCTGCTCGCCTTCGACGACTGCCGGGTCCCGGTCGCCAACACGATCGGCCAGGTCGGCAAGGGGTTCCAGCAGCAGATGGCCCAGTTCGTCGTCGAACGCATGTGGGGCGCCTACTCGGTGGTCGGGGCGTGCGAGCGAGCGATCGAACGCACCGCCGAGTTCCTCACCGAACGCCACGTCTTCGGCGAGCCCCTGCTCTCCAAGCAGTACATCCAGTTCAAGCTGGCCGAACTCAACGCCGAGATCGACCTGCTCCGCACCTACCACCGCTCGATCGCTGCGGACTACCAGGCCGGGCTCGACACCACCCGCAAGGCCACCATCGCCAAGCTCACCGCCGGGCGCCTCGTGCGCAAGGTCGCGGATGAGTGCCTCCAGTTCCACGGCGGCATGGGGTATGTCGAGGAGACCTGGACCGCCCGTTTCCTGCGCGACAACCGCCTCACCAGCATCGGTGGCGGCGCGGATGAGGTCATGCTCCAGGTGTTGGCTCGTATGGACGGGCTGACCGCATGAGCGAGCCGATCACCAGCCAGCCCGAAACGACAGAGCCCGAGGTGCTGGCCACCCTCGGCGACGGGGCTGCGGTCGAGGTCGACGGCGACGCCGGCCGCGCCGTGCTCCACTTCACCTGCAAGCCCGAGATGTGCCACTCCGGCGGCGTGGCCCAGGGTGGCTTCGTCACCGGCTGGGTCGACGCCGCGATGGCCCACGCCTGCATCGGCCGCTACACCGACGCGTTCTGGATCGCCACCCTCGAGCTGAAGGTCAGCTTCTTCCGTCCGGCGCCGCCGGGCCCGATCGTGGCCGAGGGCTGGATCGAACGGGCCGGCAAGCAGACCGTCTTCACCGAGGGGCGGGTCAGCGACGCAGAGGGCAACGTCCTGGCCAAGGCGACCTCGACCATCCGCCTCGTCCCCAACCGCCACCAGGAGGCCGGATCGTGACCGCCACCTCAACGCCCTCACCGACGCCGACCCCGCCGACGGTCGACCCGGAGCCGTTCATGACCCTCGTCGTCACCCTCCGGCCGACCGACGTCGGCCAGACCCCGTTCGGGTTCCGTCGCGAGGTCTTCTTCGAGGGCACCGCCACGTCCGAGCTGTGGGACGGAGAGTGGTCGGCCAACGGGATCGACCACATCGTCGTCGGCGACGGCGGCGTGGTCCGCATCGACGTGCACGTCAACCTCTGCGGCCCGGACGAGACCGTGATCTACCGGGGGCACGGACGTGCGGGCGCCGCCGGCGTGGTCGAGGGCGTGACCTTCGAGACGACCAGCGAACGCCTCGGCGACCTCAACACCACGGTCGCCGTCGGCCGCGGTGCCCTCGACGGCGATCAGCTCACCGTCACGCTCTATCGAATTCGGGTCTGACGCCTCACGATTTGAGGCAGCAGCGTCTGAATCTCAGACGGCCCCGGTCGGCAATCCCGTGCCCTTGAGGTGGGGGGTCTCGTTGGCGGTCAGGATGCTGCGCAGACCCGCCGAGTTGGCGGCGACGCGGGTGATCGAGGTGTAGAGGGGCATGAAGAACCCGGTGCGCTCCCACGGCAGACCCAGGATCGTGGCGGTGTACCGGGCGATCACGCCGCCGTGGCACACCACCGCCACCGTCTGGCCGCCGTGGCGGTCGATCACGCCCTCGATGCCGCGCATGATGCGCTCGTGGAACGAGTCGAGCGGTTCGAACTCCGGATTCCACTTCTTGGTCGCCACGGCGTCGCGCCAGCGCTCGTCGCCGGCGGCCTTGAGCTGCTCGAGCGGGACGTAGAACGTGCCGTCCTTGTCGGCCTCGGCCACGTCGTCCTCGATTCGTAGATCGAGACCGAGGCGCTCGGCGACCGGCTCGGCGGTCTGGCGGGCCCGGTGCATCGGGCTCGCGTAGATCGCGTCGAGGGGCTCGTCGGCCAACCACTCGGCCAGGGCTCGGGCCTGGGCGTGGCCGGCGTCGTCGAGCTCGGGGTTGGCGTGGCCCTCGGTCGTCAGCGGGAGGCCATGGCGGATCAACAGGAGTTGCACGTCGGGGAACCTAGTGGGTCTCCGCTGCGGCGACGGCAACGAGATCGAGGAGGCGGGCGAGGTGATCGAGCCGCTCGCCGTGGTCGTCGCCCGGCAGGTTGACCCGGAGGGTGTCGATCCCGGCGGACCGGTAGGCACGGAGTCGGGCGACGATGGCGTCGTCGTCGCCGAGCAGGTTGGTGTGGCTGCCCAACTCGATCGGCACGGCCGCTGCCGCTCCGTCGCGGTCGCCGTCGGCCCAACGGCGGCGCACCTCGTCGACGGCGTCGCCGAAGCCGAGCCGGGTGAAGGCCCGGTTGTAGAAGTTGGTCGACGACGATCCCATCGCCCCGATCGTGAACGCGTAGCCGTCGGCGTGGCGGCGGGCGACGGCGTCTGGGTCGTCGGTGAACTCGAGGGTGGCGGGCACCGACAGTTCGATGACGTCGAGGCTGCGTCCTGCGTCGGCGGCGGCCTCGGCGATCGGGTCGAGGTAGACGTCGGCCGACTCGGGGATGAAGCCGGTGCCGATCCAGCCGTCGGCCAGCTCCCCGGTGAGTCGGAGGTTGGCGGGACCGAGGGCGGCGACGTGGATCGGGATCGCGGGCCCGGCGACCGGTGAGCGCAGCGCCTTGCCCTGACTGTCGGGCAGGGGAAGCTGATGCACCGTGCCCTGGTAGGTGAGACGCTCACCGGCGGCGATGGTGCGAACGATCTCGATCGTCTCGCGCGTCCGGGTGACCGGCCGATCGAACCGCACCCCGTGCCAGCCCTCCATCACCTGCGGGCCCGACGTGCCGACCCCGAGCACGAAGCGGCCGTCGGACATCGCCTGGAGGGCGAGGGCCGACATCGCCAGCATGGCGGGGGAGCGGGCGCCGAGCTGCACCACGGCGGAACACAGACGGAGCCGGTCGGTGATGGCGGCGAGATAGCCGAGCGGGGTGAGGGCGTCGTACATCCAGGCCTCGGGGACCCAGACCGAGTCGAGGCCGAGGCGTTCGGCGTCGCGGATGAACTCGAGCGACGCGCGGTCGAGCCCGGGCGGGGTGATGCCGATCGCGAGGCGGCTCACGCCGAGGCGCCCGACTCGGCCAGCTCCTTGATGCCCGCCACCGTGGCCTCCATGTTCGCCGACCACTCCGCCAGGCGGTTGGCGACGATCTTCTCCTCCTTGTCGGGCATCGCCTCGATCGCCGGGGTCAGGCCCGACGGGCCGGGGCCCATCTCCGCTGTGAATCGCAGGGTCGAGCCCTCGCCGTTCGGGGCGAGGTCGAATCCCCAGCGTGCGACCTTGTTGTCGAGGGCGCCGATCGTCCACTCGAAACGGCGGTTCTCGTCGCACGCGGTGACGGCGCACACCACGTCCCACTCCATGTCGGGGTTGGAGCGCTTGTTGTAGCCGCGGAAGGTGGCACCGAGCGCGGGACCCTCGTCGATCCACTCGGCTCGCTGGAATTCCGAGGAGAAGCGGGCCGGTGTGTTGATGTCGGTCAGGATCGGCCAGACCGCCGAGGGCGGTGCGGCGATGTCGATCTCGACGGTGGCGGTGGGACTGTCCGCGTACTTGACCATCCCGACTTCCTAGCGACGCTCGGAAGGTTGCGTCAAGAAACCGAGCGACGTGCCGCACTGGGGCATGGGGCCGGGCATGGGGCGGCGGATGGGGGTGTCCCCGATGCCGGGGCCGGCGTCGTCATCGACCATCGTCCCATGCGTGCTCGACCGTTCACCCATCAGCTCGACCCGTCGTCGTGTGACGACAACCCGACCTTCGTGGTCGAGTCGAGGTCTCCCGGGCTCGGGAGCTCGTCGATCGCCGGGTCGCGGCTCGCGGTTGTCGCCGCCGACCGCTTCGGCCACGAGCGCGTGGTGGCCGCTCAGGGTGGCCTGTCGGTGGCCGGCGCGGTGTGGACCTTGGCGCGCTACCTGATCGGCCTCGCCGTGCTGGTCCCGTTCCTGGTGCTCAGCCAGACCGAGCCGATCTTCGAGGAGTTCGGCTCCCAGGCGGCCCTGATGGTCGGTCTGTCGCTCCTGACGATCGTGGTCCCGATGGTTCGGGCCGCCCGCAACCTCGCCGAGGTCCTCGCGGCGCGCGGGCGTTGAGGTTCCCGCCGCCTGTAGTCGATCGCGAGTCGGGTGAGTAACTCGACATCGACTGCAGACAGCGGGTTGCGAGACTCCAATGGCTCAGGCGCCTGCCGGTGACTCGGCGAGGTCGTTGGATCGGGCCGGGGTGAGGTCGAGCGCCGGCCCGTCGTCGGCCTCGGCGCTCGCCTTCTTCCTCCGGCCCTTGCCGACCTTCACGATCCCCTGATGGCTGGCGAGGGAGACGGCGGCCAGGAGCGAGACGCCCTGGAACAGGGGCTGCACCCAGTTGGAGTTCGCCGGCAGCGCCAGCTGGAGGCCCTTGATGCCCCACGCCAGCGCGTAGAGGGCGACGAAGGTGCCCCAGACGTTCGGCCGCCCCTTGAACTGCGAGGCGCCGAAGAACACCGCCGCCACCGCTGGGAAGAGGAAGCCCGGGCCGATCGACGAGTTGTAGTTGCCGACCTTCCAGCCGGCGATGATGCCGGCGAAGCCGGCCACGACGGCCGACGCGACCAGCGACGCCCAGATCAGGCGGTCGGTGCGAAGGCCGGCGAGGCGGGCGGCCTCCGGGTTGCCGCCGGTCGCGAACATGTGGCGGCCGATCGGGGTGTGTTCGAAGACGTACCAGACCACGAGCGCCAGGATCAGGAGGTAGTACATGAACAGCGGGATGCCGAACAGTTCGGCCCGTCCGATGTTGCGGTAGCCGTCGGAGAAGGCCGAGGTGATCGACTGTGACGACACCCTGAGGATCGCCGCAGTGACCACCTGGGAGATCCCGAGGGTGGCGATGAAGCTGTCGACCTTGAGCTTGACGACGAAGAACCCGGCGATGAAGCCCGAGAGGGCGCAGGCTGCGAGTGCGATCGCCATCGCCGCCAGGTCGGACGTCTTGTCGGTCGAGGCCAGATGGGCGGAGATCACCAGCGCCAGCGACATGTTGGCCCCGATCGCGAGGTCGAAGGTGCCGGTGGCGAGGGGGATCAGGAACGCGAGCGCAAGGGTGCCGGTGTAGACCGCCGGGTCGGTCAGCACGAGCTTGAACGAGGCCCAGCTCAGGAAGGTGCCGCCCTGGGTGGCACCGAAGAAGATCATGAACGCCGCCCACAGGTAGAGGGCGCTGTAGCGGTCGAATTTCATCTTGTTGATCATGAGGCCCTCCCGGAGGTCTCGAGCTGCGCGTGTTCGATGCGCTCGGTGGCGATGTGGTCGCCGACGAGCGTGGTGGCCACCCGGCCGTCGACCATGACGACGACTCGGTGGCAGAGACGAACGAGTTCGTCGGTGTCGGTGGAAGCGACCAGCACCGCCACCCCGGCCGCGGCGGCCTCGTCGACGAGCGCATGGATCTGGTCCTTCGCCCCGACGTCGATGCCCTGGGTCGGTTCGTCGAGCAGGAGGAGCTTGGGGTCGAGCCGCAGGGCCTTGCCGAACATCACCTTCTGCTGGTTGCCGCCGCTGAGCGAGCCGATCAGCGCCTCGGTGCCGGCGGTCTTGATCGACAGCCGCTTGATCCACTCGTTCGTCTCGCCGGTCTCGCCCTTGCGACGCAAGCGACCCTTGAGAAAGTGCCGCCCGACATCGCAGATCGACAGGTTCTCCCGCACGTTCATCGGGCCGACGGTGCCGCGCAGTCCGCGCTCGGACGGCACGAAGGCCACGCCGGCCCCGATGGCCTGGCGCGGGTTGTAGTTCTCGAGCTCGACGCCGTCGAGCACGAGGGTGCCGTCGTCACGGGGGGTCTGGCCGGAGATCAGCCCGAGCACGTGTTCGCGCCCCGAGCCCGTGATGCCGGCGATGCCGACGATCTCCCCGGGGGCGACGGCCAGGTCGACGCCGCGCACCGTGGCACCGTGAAGGCCCGCGGCCGTGAACGACGGTTCGGCGTCGAGCACGGCCTGGGTGGCCGACCCGGTCTCGATCGTGTGGCCGACGAGGAGCTCGATCATCGACTGGTGGTCGAGGTCGGACACCGGCACGGTCGCCACCTTCTGACCGTCGCGCAGGATGGTCACCCGGTCGGCGAGTTCGAAGACCTCGTCGAGGTGGTGGGACACGTAGAGGATCGAGACGCCACGGGCCTTCAGGCGATGGATCACCTCGAACAGGCGCTCGACGTCGTCGCCCGGCAGCGTCGCCGTCGGCTCGTCGAGGATCAGGAGGTGGGCGCCGTCCTCCCAGCCGATCAGGGCCCGGGCGATGGCGATGGCGGTGCGCTGCGACGGCGGGAGCGAGTCGACCGGGGCCTTGATGTCGACGCTCGACAGGCCCAGGCCGTCGAGGGCCTGGCGCGTCCGCTGCACCTCGTCGGCCCAGCGGATCCGGTTGCCGGGCCCGGTCTGGTAGCCGGCGGTGAGGGCGATGTTCTCGACGGCGTTCAGCGACCCGATCAGGCCGAGGTCCTGGTGGACGAAGCGGATGCCGGCGTCGACGGCGGCGGTGCCGCCGCCGAGGGGGAGGGGCTGGTCGCGCACCCACGCCGCACCCGCTCCCTGGTCGGGTTGGTGGTAGCCGGCGAGGACCTTGATCAGGGTCGACTTCCCGGAGCCGTTCTGCCCGATCAGGGCGTGGACCTCACCCGAGGCGACGTCGAGATCGACGTCGTCGAGCGCGACCTGCCCGGGGAAGGTTTTTGACAAGTGTTCTATGCGTAGGACGTCGCTCACGGCTCCCCCTCGGATGACTGGCGACTAGCAATGTGAAGTTCGTCTCAATAAAGTACGGGACGTGATCCGGCGCGACAAGCGCGGCGGACCAATCCAGGGGGAGAGACCCATATGAGTATGCGAAAGCTCGCGGCCTTGCTCGCGGCCCTCGCGCTCGCCGTGTCGGCGTGCGGGAGCGACAGCGCCGGCGACGCGGCCGAGGAGGCGACCGACACGTCGGAGGAGACCTCCGAGTCGACCGAGCCCACCGAGGACGACGCCGGGGAGGACGGCGACGACGAGATGGACGAGGGCGACGACGACGGCGAGGAGATGACCGAGGACGAAGGCCTCGCTCGCGCCCAGGAAGCCGTCGCAGCGTTCCAGACGCCCGACCAGCCGATCGGCGTGACCATCCCGCTCACCGGGACGCCCGAGCCCAAGACCATCGCCTGGCTCGAGTGCGAGCTGGAGTCGTGCCCCTACATCACCGCCGGCATGGAGGAGGCCACGGCCGCCCTCGGCTGGGAACTCGTGGTGATCAGCTCCGAGAGCGCCAACCCGGCGCCCTACATGCAGCAGGCGATCGACCAGGGTGTCGACTTCATCGCCAGCTCCGGTCTCTCTCCCGCCCTCTACGAGGAGCAGGCAGCGGCCGCAGCGGCGGCGGGGATCCCGATCCTGTCGGTCTACGACACCACCCCGCCCGACCCGGAGAACTCCGGCATCTACACCCAGTTCGGTGACACGAGCTTCGTGGAGAAGACCGGACCGCTGATGGCGAACTGGGCCATCGTCGACTCCGGCGGCACCGCCAACATCCTGATCGTGTCGATCCCCGACTTCCCCGTGCTGGTCGCCGAGACCGACGCCTTCAAGGCCGAGCTCGAGGCCAACTGCTCGAGCTGTGAGTACACCGAGTTGAACATCACCATCCCGCAGCTCGTGGGTGGCGAGGTTCCCTCGGCCGTGGCGTCGCAGCTCCAGGCCAACGGCGACATCGACTACGCCTTCTTCTCCTTCGGCTCCCTGCCCTTCGGCGTGACCGAGGCCCTGTCGTCGGCCGGCCTGCTCGAGCAGGTCACCGTCTACGGCCAGGACTTCTCGGCCTTCGGTCTCCAGGAGATCGTCGACGGCACCATGGGTGCCTGGGCCGCCAACCCCAAGGGCTACTCCGGCTGGCTGATGGTCGACGCTGCCGCTCGCATCAGCCTCGGCATGGACCTCGAGGAAGAGCGCTCCGCCGCCTCGCTGCCGGCCTTCATCGTGGAGGACGCCGCCACCGCGCAGGCGATCCTCGACGACACCGCCGGTGACTGGTACCCCGAGGGCACCGCGGAGGCCTTCAAGGCCCTGTGGGGCGTCGACTGATCGACCCCCGTCGATGAGCGGCCCGGGGCTTCGGCCCCGGGCCGCCGTTGTTTTCCGCCCGACCGCACCCGAGGGAGGCCGCTCGATGACCGCCGTTCCCGATGTCGACACCCGCATCGCCATCGCCACCCAGTTGTTCGCCGCCTGGAGTTCCGGCGACCCCGATGCGCCCGAGGCCCTGTGGCACCCCGACGGCGTGCTCGACGACGTGGCCAGCGGCCGCTTCGAGGGCTGGCCGGCGATCCGCAACTTCTTCGCCGGTGGGCTCACCCGCACCGGCAACCTCCGGCTCGAGCCCGACGAGTTCTGGGCCAACGACGAGGGCCTGGCCGTCCACTACCTGATGAGCGGCGACGTGGTGCTGCCCGAGACGTTCGGGCCCGAGCACGTCGGTCGCCGCTGGTCGGTGCCGGTGATGTCCTACCTGCGGTTCGACGGCGAACGCATCGTGTTCGAGGCCGACTTCCACGACAAGGGGTCGCGGGCGCGTTCGCTGGGGATCACCCCGTGACCGCTCGCGCCGGCGCGCCGCCGGACCTCAGCGGGTCGTCCTGTCTGGTGCTGGGAGGGTCCGGCTTCGTCGGCCGCCACATGGTCGACGCCCTCCTCGCAGCCGGTGCGGAGGTGGCCGTGCTCAACCGGGGTCGCACCGCATCGGACCTGTCCGACGACGTCGAACGCCTCGTCGCCGACCGCACCGACCTCGTCCAGGTGCGTGACGCGGTCGGCACACGCGAGTTCGACCACGTCTACGACGTGTCGGGGTTCGTGATGGCCGCCGGTGGCACCGACATCGAGGGCCTCGTCGACCTCTTCGACGGCCGGGTCGGCGCGTACGTCTACACCAGCTCGATCATGGCCTACGACCAGTCGTGGGCCGGCGTGTTCCCCTGGCGGGAGGACCAGCCGTCCAACCCTGACGGGCCCGCCAGCTACGGCGGCTTCAAAGCCGTGGCGGAGGCGGCGATGCTCGAACGTCATGCCGCCTCCGGGTTCCCCGTGTCGGTCGCTCGACCGGCGGCCATCTACGGCCCCGACAACAACATCTTCGACATGGAGACGCCGATGTTCCTGCGCCTGTTGCAGGGTCGGCCGATCCTGGTTCCCCACGGCGGTCTGGTGGTCGGCTCCTACGGGCACGTCGACGACCTGTGTCACACGATGCTGCTGATGGCGGCGTCGACCGCCGCCCAGGGTGAGATCTTCAACGTGTCGACCGACTCGGTCGACGTCAACCGCTACATCGCCACCCTGGCCGCCGTCGTCGGCGCCGAACCCGACGTCGTCCACCTCGACGACGATCTCGTCGCCGAGCTGGCCGCTGGCGACGGGCCCTCGGTCTACAGCCACCTGTTCAAGACCCGCCACCACGCGATGATGGAACTCTCCAAGGTGCCGAGCGTGCTGGGCTACACGCCCCGCTACGACCTGCAGGCCGGGCACCAGCACACCTACGAGTGGTTCTGCGACCGGGGCTGGGACCACCTCGAGGCACCCCTCGACGACCCCCTCTGGAAGCAGTCCTGGGACTTCGAGGCCGAGGCGGCCGTCGCCGCCCGCGTGCGCTCGGAAGCGGGACGGCGCTGACGTGCCGGACCGTCTCGCCGACGACGAACTCTGGCGCTGCGTGGGTGTCACCCTCCGCGACGTGATCCTGCCCGCGATCGACGCCGACCACGAATGGGCGCGCGTCGCCGCCATCCAGCTCGTCGGCCTGGCCCGCTACGCCGAGACCCGCCCCGCCGACCCGGCCGGCGGTCGGACCGCCGAGCTGGCGTCGGCCCTTGCCTCGCTGGCCGACAATCCGTCGGTGGCCGACGCATGGGACGGCGACGCGACCGATGCCTCGGTCCAGGCTGCGGTGGGCGCCGTCCTGGCCCGAGCGGTGGTCGCCCCCGCGGGCGACCCGTCCCACGCCGCAGCCGACGTGTTGCGGCCGATCACCGTCGCTCACCTCGACGACGAACTGGCCATCACCGGCCCCCTCGTCGACGCCTTCCGGGGGCGACTCCCCGCGCCCGACGACGAGCGCGAGGAGCTGTCGTGACCGGCAGCGCGTCGACCGATCGCCGGGCCGCACTCCAATCGTTTCTGCAGATGCGTCGCGGTAACTCGGTGTCGATCGAGACGCTGCGCCGTATCGCCACCGGCAACTCACGATCCAACTGGTTCGTTCGCATGGCCGATGGCGACCGCTACGTCGTGCGCGTCGAACAGGGCGGCGTGTTCGGCACCTCCAGCGCCGAGGAGTTCGCCTTCATGGGTGCCGCCCGACGTCTCGGCTGTGCGGTGGCGCCGCCCCGCTGGTTCGAGCCGACCGGGGAGGTGCTGGGTGAGCCGTTCTTCGTGATGGACTTCGTCGACGGCGTGGCCGAGGACCGCAACGACCGGTCGATGTCGCCCGAGCTCACCGACGACTTCGTCGGTCGCCTGGCCGAACTGCACGCCACCGACTGGACCGGGGCCCTCGACGACCTCGGCGACGCTGCGGCCGTGACGCCGGACGACGCCACCCACGTGCAGATCGACCGCTGGTACGACCTCTACCGCACCGAGTCGCCGACGACGATCCCCCTGCTCGAGGAGGGGGC
>JBPEXC010000394.1:0-4260 GCA_052032035.1 Acidimicrobiales bacterium
CAGTGTTCCGCTCAGCACGGTTCCGGTCGACGCTCTCGCGGTCGGCACTGCTCCTGTCGAGGCTGCCCCGGTCGGTGGCCGGGGCGCCGGCGTCGGGACCGATCGCGGCGCGCCGGAGATCGTCGTCGAGGTCGAGCGGACGGTCGGGCCCGGCGAGGGGTCGGAGCGGTGAGCGCTCGTCGCGCCCGTTCACCGGCGCCACCGGTTCGTCGTCGATCGGACGGCCGAGCTGGATCGGCTGCACCACCTGTGCCCGCAGTGCAGCCAGATCGTCAGCGTCGGTGTCGCCCACCGCCGCCGGTGCCGGTGCCGGTGCCGCAGCGACCGGCGAGTCGACGATGTCGGCCGGGTCGAAGCGACGGGGCGACCGTTCGGGCGCCTCGATCGGCGCCGGCTCGTCGACGAGCGTCGCCTCCTCGATCCACTGGCGACCGAGCTCCTGACGGAGCAGGTCGGCGAATCCGGGGCCGAGGTCGGAGCCCGGGGAGTCGAGTGCGCCGTCGAGCGCGGCATCGAGCGACCCGTCGAGCAGGTCCGAGGTGCGGAGCAGCTCGGCCTCCTCCTCGTCGGCGGGCACGATGTCGAGGTCGTCGGGCAGGAGCGACCCGCCGGTCGACGCCTCGACGTCGACCACGATCTCGAAGAGTTCCTTGGCGAAGAAGCCGCCGACCCCACCGGAGCGGATCTTGTTGGCTTCGACGATCGTCACGTCGTCACCGAACTCGGCTCGGACGTCGTCGAGAAGCCGTTCGAGGTCAGGCCCCGAGTAGCGGCTGTGATTCGGATTCAAGGTTCACCACCTCGGTGTTGTCGATCTGGACCTGGGGACCGATCTCCTCGGTGCAGAGCACCGGGATGGTGAGATCGGTGAGCGCCAGCAGTTTGCGGAGCGGCCGCCGCAGGGGGCGGGCCACGATGAGGACGGGTTCGATGCCGCGCTGCTCGACCCGCACCGACGCGGCGCGGACCCCGCCGATCAGGCGCTGGAGCAGCGTGGGATCGAGGGCGAAGTCGAGGCCGGACGGGCCGGGCTGGAGGGAGGCGATCAGCCCCTGTTCGAGGCTGGTCTCGAGGGTGAGCGAGGCGAGCAGGCCGCCGTCGTCGGCGTAGCGCCCCGAGATCGAGGGGCCGAGTTCGCGGCGGACCGACTCGACCAGTTCGGGCAGGTCACGGGTGGCCCGGGCTCGTTCGCCGAGCACGTCGAGGATCCGCACCATGTCGCGGATCGGCACCTCCTCGGCCAGCAGGTCCTGGAGGACCCGCTGCACCTCGGCGACCGTGAGGTCGGCCGACACCAGCTCGTCGACCACCGCCGGGTCGGACTCCCGCACCAGCTCGATCAGCTCCTTCACCTCCTGCCGGCTGAGCAGGGCCGACGCGTGACGGCGGATCGTCTCGGCCAGGTGGGTGGTGATCACCGAGGCCCGGTCGACGGTGGTGGCGCCCACGGCCTCGGCCAGCGCCATGCGTTCGGTGCGCAGCCACTTGGCCGGCAGGCCGAAGACGGGTTCGGTGGTCTCCGGTCCGGGGAACTGGTTGAGGTCGTCGGCGATCACGAGGACGTGGCCCACCGGCGCGGTGCCCTTGGCCATCTCGACGCCGTGGACGGTGATCACGTACTCCCCGGAGCCGAGATCGGCGTTGTCGCGGGTCCGGACCGCCGGGATGATCAAGCCGATCTCGAGGGCGATCTTGCGGCGCAGGGCCCGCACCCGATCGAGGAGGTCGCCGCCGCCGGCCGGGTCGACGAGGTCGATCATGTCGAGGGCGAGTTCGAGCCCGAGGGGCTCGGGGCGGATCTCGAACGCCAGCTCCTGCTGCTGGGTCTGTTCGTCGGTCGGGGCGGTCTTCTCGGCCTCGAAGGCGGCGGTCTCCTGCGCGGCCCGATCGGCCCGGTCGGCGAGGCGGCGGCCACCGAAGAACATCGCGGAACCGACCACGCCGAAGGGCAGGAGCGGGAGGCCGGGGGCGAGCCCGAGGAGGAGGATCGTGATGCCGCCGTAGCGCAGGGCCTGGTGCTGGGCGGCGATCTGCCCCATCACGTCGGTGCCGAGGTCGCGGTCGCCCGAGGCCCGGGTGACGATCATGCCCGAGGCGATCGAGATCAGCAGGGCCGGGATCTGGGAGACGAGACCGTCGCCGATCGTCAGCGTCGAGAACCGGCTGACCGCCTCGCCGAACGACATCCCGTTCTGGGCGACGCCGATCACGAGGCCGCCGATCAGGTTGATCAGGGTGATCAACACGCCGGCGATGGCGTCGCCCTTGACGAACTTCGACGCACCGTCCATCGCACCGTAGAAGTCGGCCTCGGCGGCCACCTCCTGGCGCCGCCGACGGGCGGTCTCCTCGTCGATCAGACCGGCGCCGAGGTCGGCGTCGATCGCCATCTGCTTGCCGGGCAGGGCGTCGAGGGTGAACCGGGCGCCCACCTCGGCCACGCGCGACGAACCGTTGGTGATCACGACGAACTGGATCACGACGAGGATCAGGAAGACGACGAGGCCGACGACGACCGAGCCGCCGACCACGAACGAACCGAACGCCTCGATCACGCCGCCGGCGGATCCGGTGGTGAGGATCAGCCGCGTCGACGACACGTTGAGGGCGAGTCGGAACAGCGTGGCGATCAGCAGCAGCGACGGGAACGACGCCATGTCGAGGGCCCGCACGGTGAGGATCGTCGTGAGCAACAGCAGCACGGCGAAGGCGATGTTGGTGCTGAGCAGGAGGTCGAGCACGAAACCGGGCAGGGGCATGACCATCAGGGCGACGATGGCGATCACGCCGGCGGACAGCAGTCCGCCACCGGTCAAGGTTCGATTCACACTCACGTCCTTCGACGTGCCGTCCATGGCCTCCGCACGTGCTCGTCCTGAGCGCGTGCATCTCGGCCCTGAGGTTCGGACCGTTCGTGCAACACATGAGGGGCCCGCCGACCGGTTGTCGTGGGCCGAACGGCTCCCCCGACCGATCGATCACCCGATCCGTCGCGCGACCTGGTCCGTCGTTACTCGCGCACCAGACGGCCCGGCACGTTCACCCGGCGGATCGCGCCCTTCAGGGTCGAGGCCGGGGTGCGCATCACGAAGGCGATGACGATGGCGACCGCCTCGTAGAGGCGGGCCGGCACCTCGGAGCCGATGTCGACCGCGTCGAACAGCACGCGGGCCAGGGGCCGCACCTCCACGACGGGCACGCCGGCGCCGAACGCCCGCTCGCGGATCCGCATCGCGAGATCGTCACCCCCCTTGGCCACCACCCGGGGCACGCCGCCGGCCTCGTACTTGAGGGCGACCGCCACGTGGGTCGGGTTGACGACGACCACCGAGGCGTCGGGCACCGCCGCCAGCATCTGGTTGCGGTTGAGCTGGGCGTGCATCGACCGGCGACGCTGGCGAACCATCGCGTCGCCCTCGGTGTTCTTGGTCTCCTGCTTCACCTCGTGCTTCGACATCTTGAGGCTCTTGTTGATCTTGTGACGCTGGAACGCGTAGTCGCCGAAGCCGACGACGATGCCGGCGATCGCGGCCAGGCGCACCAGGAGCAGGACGTCGGACGCGAGGAGGGGGCCGATCACCGACAGGTCGGTGCTGGCGCTGCCGAGGTAGGCCGACACCGCTCCGGCGATCACGTTGGCCACCAACGCGCCGAGCACGACCAGGCGGGCGATCGCCTTGCCGGTGTCGACGAGGCTCTGCGAGCTGAACAGCCGCTTGATGCCGGCCTTGGGCGAGATCCGTTCGGCCTTGGGCTTGAGGGGATCGAGGGAGAGCGTGACGCCGCCCTGCACGACCATGCCGATCGCGGTGACCCCGAAGGCGACGACGAGCAGGGGTGCGAGGACCAGGCCGGTCATCGCCGGGATCCCGGCGCCGAGGGCGAGGACCCGGCCGTCGTCGCCGGCCGCGGCCGCCGCCAGTCCGTCGCGGGTGAGGGTGGCCAGGGCGCCGGCGGTCGACACCACCGCGGACGGGAGGACGAAACTGGCGACGAAGATCACGACCCAGCCGACCAGGTCGGGCGATCGCGGGATCTGGCCCTTCTTGCGGGCCTCGCGCAGCTTCTTCGGTGTCGGTTTCTCGGTCTTGTCACCGGTGTCGTTCTTGGCCACGGCTCACCCCCCGATCAGCGAGAAGCCCCACCGCACACCCCGGTCGAACAGGGAGTCGGTGGCTCGCAGGGCGAGGGGGACGGCGAGGGCGAAGGTGATCATCATGATCAGCGACTTCGAGGCGAAGCCGAGGATCATCACGTTGA
>JBPEXC010000395.1:0-7359 GCA_052032035.1 Acidimicrobiales bacterium
GGCGTCGGCCGGTGACAGCCGCAGCGCCTCCTGACCGTCGCGTTTGCGCCACGCCGGGTCGCGGAAGATCGTGTTGGCGGTGAACGCCCGCCGCTCCCCCGCCGACAGCAGGAACGGCCACTCGTCGGTCGCCCCGGGCGGGTCGCCGAGGTCGTCGAGTTCGGCCAGCAGCTCGGGCATGACGAGCTGGATCTTGCCGTCGGGCGTCGCCAGGCGGCGCCAGCTCTCGTCGTGCTCGTCGTCGGTGATCACCACCCCCGACGGGCTGTCCAGGATCGCTTGGAAGAGCCGGTCGCCGGCCTCGGGGCCGGTGCCGTAGCCTGCGCGCTCCACCCCGTTGGGGTTGAGCATCGCGCAGCGGATGGCGATGGCCCACAGGGCGGCGGCCGAGGCGGCGCCGTGGGGCAGGGTCGGGCCGAGGGTGCGATAGAGCACGGCCGGGGCGATCGCCCCGAGTGCCGGGTCGGCGGCCATCGCCGCCCCGAACGCATCGGCGAACTCGGCTCGGCCGACCGCCGCCGCGGCCCGCAGCGGCTCGAGGCGCTCGCCGTCGAGCAGCCCGGCCGCCTCGAGGATGCGAGCGTGGATCTCGGGCTCGTCGAGCGGTCCACCCCCGTCGATGACACCGGGCCCGGCGGGCGGCTCGACGATCGGGCGGCGGAGGTGGAAGACGTTGCGGGGGAACTCGCCGTTGAAGAACGTCGCCTCGAACTTCTCGTACTGGCTCGTCGCCGGCAGCACGTAGTCGGCCCGACGAGCGGTCTCGGTCATGAACACGTCGATCACGACCGTGAACTCGAGCGCCTCCATCGCCTCGCGCATCCGCTGGGAGTCGGCGACCGAGTGGGCCGGGTTGCCCGACTCGACGATGAAGGCCCGGAACCGGTTCGGGTGGTCGGTGAGGATCTCCTCCGGCATGGCGTTGCACGGGATGAGGCCGCCGAGGATGCGTTCGCAGGCCACCGGGCTGCGAGGCGCCCGCTCGGGGTCGAGCTCGGCCGAGTAGGCCTTGACCAGGGGCACCATCGTCGAGGGGATGTACTGACCGCCGGGGTTGGCGAAGTTGCCGGTGAGGGTCCACACCAGCTTCTCGAGGTAGCTGACCAGGGTCGAGTGGCGGTTCATCTGCACGCCGAGGTCCTCGAACACCGCCACGCTGGCGGCCGACGCGACGCGGCGGGTCGCCCGGCGGACGAGGTCCTCGTCGACGTCGGCGATCCGGCAGTGGTCGGCGACGTCGATGCCACCGAAGCGGGCGTCGATGTCGTCGCGCCCGTTGGCGTGCTCTCGGAGCCATGCGTCGGCGTGGAGGCCCTCCTGCACGATGATCGCGACCATGGCGGCGACGAGCCAGGCGTCGCGCCCGGGCGCCACCTGGAGGTGGAAATCGGCCAGTGCGGCGGTCTCGGTCACCCGAGGGTCGATCACGACCATCGAGCGCTCGGGGTCCTTGCTGATCGCCTTGAGGGTGGTGCGAGCGTGGGGCATGCCGTGGCTGTGCCATGGGTTCTTGCCGACGAAGACGGCGACCTCGCACTCGTCGAACTCGCCGCGCACCGCGTTGCCGAACATCGAACCGTTGACCCAGACCTCGCCGCTCTTCTCCTGCGCGATGGCGCTGCTGCGGTAGCGACCGCCGAACCCCTTGTGGAGGGCGGCGCCGTAGGCACCGCAGAGGTGGTTCCCCTGGCCGCCACCGCCGTAGTAAAGGATCTTGTCGCCGCCGTGGGCGTCTCGCACCGCGGCGAGGCGTTCGGCGACCTCGCGGGCGGCGGTGTCCCAGTCGACCTCCTCGAAGGTGCCGTCGGGGCGGCGGCGGAGCGGGTTGAGGACCCGCTCGCCCCGGCCGTTCTGGTAGTGGTCGAGGCGCAGCGCCTTCTCGCACGTGTAACCCTTGGAGCCGGGGTGGGTCTTGTCGCCCCGCACCCGTTCGAAGGTTCGGCCATCCGCGCCGACGCGGATCTCGACACCACAGTTGCACTCGCACAGGATGCAGGCGGTGGTCTTCCAGGTTGCTTCAGTCTCGGTCACGGCGTGCTCCTGGCGGGGGTCTCGGCGAGGGCTTTGATGCCCTCGACGGTGCGGGTCATGTTGGCGCTCACCTCGTCGAGGCGACGGCGCAGGATCTTCGCTTCCTTCTCGGGCATCCGGTCGATCGCCATCGTCGTGCCCGACGGGCCGGGCCCGATCTCGTAGAAGAATCTGAGCCGGGTGCCGCCCGGCTGGAGGTCGAGGTCGAAGCGCCAGCGGGCCCCCGGGTTGGCCGGGTCGGAGGTGCACCAACCGAAGCTTCGCTCGGCTTCGAAGACGTCGACGAAGCACGAGATCGACCACTCGCCGATCGCCCGGTGCTGGTTGCGGCCGGTGAACTCGGCGCCGAGGCCGCGCTCGTCGCTCACCCACTCGGCCCCGAGGAACTCCTCGGAGAACTGGGCCGGCAGCTCGATGTCGGTGACGAGGTCCCACACCCGGCCGGCGCCGGCTCGGATGTCGACCTCGACCACGGCGCCGGGTCCATCGGCGAAGCGGATCTCCCCGTCGGAGCCGGTGCGCGACGTGGTGCCGAAGCGGTCGAACGAGGTGATGGTGCGGGACGCATGGCGGGGGGCTCGCCGGAAGTCGGTGCCCTTGGTGTAGGCGACCGGGAAGAGCGCGATCTCGGTGAGCCCCGCTGGGATGCCGAGGATCTCCTTCACCGCCGCCTCGTCCTGGAGGGCGGCGGTCACCCAGGTCGTGCCGAGCCCACGTGCCCGGAGGGCGAGGCAGAAGCTCCAGCCGGCCTGGATCACCGAGTCGAACAAACCGGGGCGTCCGCTGTCGTCGTGACGACCGATGATGCTCAACACGACGAGGGCGGGCACGTCGGCGAGGTGGTCGGCAAGGTGCGCCGCCGACGCCATGACCTTCTCGTTCGGGTGTCCCGTGCCGGCGAGCCGTTCGGCTGCGTCGGCCATGAACGCGCCGGCGGTCTCGCGATAGAGGTCACCGAGCTGCTGCTTCACCACCGGATCGCGGACGACGAGCCAGCGGCGGCTGCCCTGATTGCCGCCGGTCGGCGCCTGCTCGGCGAGATCGATGCAATCGAGCAGGATCTGATTGTCGACCGGCCGCTCGAGGTCGAGGCGGCGCCGCACCGCCCGGGTGGTGGCGAGCACCTCGTCGACCCCGAGCCCGATCAGGTCGTCGGTTCCCGGCTCCACGGCGCTCCGTTGCGTCATGAGATGGAACCTAGATCGCTCCGTTCACTGACGCAACCGAGACGCGGACATCAGCTCCCGACGCCGAACAACGCTGCGACGTTGAGGGCGAGGAAGCAACAGATCCCGATGATCGCGAGGAACGCCGTGACGGGGTAGCCGCCGACCGACCACGGGATGCGGAACGCCGGTTCGGCCGTCTCGGTCCGACGGAGACGGAGCAGCGCGACGTTGACGGCCAGGAAGACCAGCATGATCAGGATGTTGCTGGCGGCGGCGACGGCGCCGAGATCACCGATGGCGCCCACGGCGGCCGCTGCCACCGTCACGAGCGCGATGGCGGCGATCGGGGTGGAGGTCGAGGGGTTGACCGCCGTCAGGCGACGGAGCCAGCCCCACCCGGTGTCCCGACCGACGTCGAACAGGAGACGGCTCGCCCCGAGGAGGTTCGACAAGATCGTCTTGGACGTGGCGAACAATGCGACCGCCACGATCACCGTGGCCCACGTCTGTCCGGCCTTGCTGCTCACGATCTCCGCCAGCGGCCCGCTCGACGAGGCCAACTCGTCGGGCCCGAGCGCCGACACTGCAGCGACGGCGACCGCCAGGTAGATCGCCAGCACGATCCCAGCGGAGATCAGCAGTCCACGGGGCAGGGTGCGCTCGGGCTCCTCCACCTCCTCCGCCATCTTGACCAGGTCCTCGAACCCGATGAACGAGAAGAACACCAGCGCGCTACCGATCCCGAGACCGAGCAGGTCGGCGTCGCCCCCGTCGAGGAGGTCGACCGAACCGATCTCCGGCGCCGAGACGAGGACGACGCCGGCGAGACCGAGGATGGTCACGACCGTCGCGGTCGTGTTGAACCAGCTGGCCTGCGCCACGCCCGCGACGTTGACGCCACCCATCACCGCGACGATCGCCAGCGTCGTCCAGAGCTGCGGGATTCCGACCAGCCGCGAGGCGTAGGAGCTGAACGAGATGGCGATCGCTCCGGCTGCGACGATCCCGGTGAACAACATGACCACGCTCATCGCCGCCGCCACCCGCAGACCGAATGCCTGCTTGACGTACTCGAAGCTGCCGCCGGCGTCGGGGTGCCGGCTCACCAGTTCGGCGTAGGTGGCGGCGGTGAGGAAGGCCACGAGCGCCGCCAAGAGGAAGCTGAGCCACAACAGGCTCCCGCCGTAGCCGGCGGCCTCGCCGATGATGGCGTAGATCCCGGCGCCGACGATGCCGCCGACGCCGAACATCACCACGTCGAGCAGCCCGAGCGACCGCTTCAGCGTCGGTTCCGGCTCGGTGCTGTTGGCGGCGTCCATGAGGCTCCTCGTTCGTCGAACGAGGAGCGCCATACCCGAGGGTCCGCCGACCAACCGGATCCCTCCTGCCGGCGAACGGCCTCAGACGGTGATCGTGGTCAGGTCGTCGCCGATCACGATCTCGCCGTCGAAGTGTGCGGCGGCGAGGGCGATCCAGTCCGGGTACTGCTCGGGCGTCGGGGCCGGCACCATGTGGGTCAAGGCGAGCCGACGGGCACCGACCCTGGCGGCCGTCTCCGCCGCCTCGACCACACCCGAGTGGTAGTCGAGGATGTCCTGCAGCATCGGGTGCGGGATCGCCTCGACGAGGTCGCGCCGGATCACCGTCTGCACGTAGACGTCGGCATCGCGTGCGAGTTGGTCGACGCCGTCACACGGGATCGTGTCGCCGACCAGCGCCGCGACGGCGCCACCACTGGTCAACCGGTAGCCCAGCGTCGGCTCGACGGGAGCGTGCGCGGTCGCCGCCGTGGCCACCTCGACGCCACCGACGGTGCACGAGTCGCCCGGCTGCAGCTCGGTCACCTCCACCTGCGGCGGCGAGGTGAGCACGTCGTGGTGGGCCATGCGGTAGCCGACGTCGGGCTCGAGTGCGTGCAGTTGCCGCTCGACGAACTGGGCGGTGCCGACCGGCCCGTAGACCGCGAGTGGAGCGTTGCCCTGGGTCATCACCCAATGGGTCGTGATCACGTCGTTGAGCGCGCACACGTGGTCGCTGTGGAGATGGGTGATCAACACCGCCGAGAGCAGACCGGGGAGCGAACCCGCGGCGGCGAGCCGCATGACCACCCCGCGGCCGGCGTCGACCAGCAGGTGGGTGTCATCGGCCCGAACCAGGGTCGACGGCCCGGCACGGTTCGGGTCGGGCAGCGGCGATCCGGTGCCCGTCAACACGACGTCCATCGGCTCAACCCGCCTCGAGGTAGCGGGCCCGCAGCTCCCGACGTTCGGCCTCGCCGACGCCGAGGGCCTCGGCGAGATAGTCGTCGCGGCTCGCCCAGCGTTCGTCGATCGCGTCGAGCGCGGCCCGGAGGTAGGCGTCGTCGACCTGGAGGAAGGGTCGCATCACCTCGGCGTCGACGCCCTTCGACGCGAAGTAGGCGAGGCGCTGGGCGGCCGGTCGGTGCACGTTCGACAGCAGGTAGTGCTCGATCAGCTGGTCGTCGTCGACGCCCAGCGCCATCCCGGCCACGGTCGCCGCCCAGCCCGCCCGGTCCTTGCCGGCCGAGCAGTGGAACAGCACGGGGCCGTCGGCCTCGAGCAGGTGGGCCAGGAAGGCGGCGTAGACCTCGTGCTTGTCGGGTTCGGTCGCCTGGGCGACGGCGTGGGCGGCGGCGTCGCGAGCGGCCCGGCCCCCGCCGTAGCGAGCGTTGATCCGGTCGGCGTCGCCGCTCATCAACAACTCCCGGATCTCCGCCGCGGCGCCGGCGGGGTCGGGCACCGGGATCTCGACCAGGGCGACCCCGTCCGGGAGGCGATCGGCGCCGCCGTCGCCACGGCGGTCGACGTCCTGCCGGAAGTCGACGACGCTCCGCAGGCCGAGGGCGGCCAGTGCGTCGAGGTCGTCGTCGGTGGCGGTGGCGAGGTGGCCGCTGCGCAGGAGACGTCCGGGAGCGATCACGCCGCCATCGCCTCGGAGGCCGGCCATGTCGCGGAAGTTGAGGACGCCGGACAGTGTCGGGAGTGGCATGTCGGACGATGCGGATGCGGGCTGCATGGCCGCATCCTGCCATGCTGACCCCATGGCGATCACAACGCGTTTCACGGAGACCTTCGGCGTCGAGCACCCCATCGTGCAGGGCGGCATGCAGTGGGTGGGCTACGCCGAGATGGTGGCCCCGGTGGCCAACGCCGGCGCCCTCGGCTTTCTCACCGCCCTCACCCAGCCGACGCCCGAGGACCTGGCCAAGGAGATCGCCCGCACCCGGGAGATGACCGACAAGCCGTTCGGGGTGAACCTCACGATCCTCCCGGCGATCACGCCGCCGCCCTACGCCGAGTACCGCCAGGCGATCATCGAGGGCGGGATCGAGGTGGTCGAGACCGCCGGCTACAAGCCCCAGGAGCACGTCGACGACTTCAAGGCGCACGGGATCAAGGTGATCCACAAGTGCACTGCGGTGCGTCACGCCCTGTCGGCGGAACGGCTCGGCGTCGACGCGATCTCGATCGACGGCTTCGAGTGCGCCGGCCACCCCGGCGAGGACGACATCCCCGGCCTGATCCTGATCCCGGCCGCGGCCAACAAGGTGAGCATCCCGATGCTGGCGTCCGGCGGCTTCGCCGATGGCCGTGGCCTCGCCGCCGCCCTCGCGTTGGGCGCCGACGGCATCAACATGGGCACCCGCTTCTGCGTGACCGAGGAGGCCCCGATCCACGACTCGTTCAAGCAGCGCATGGTCGAGAACGACGAGCGGCAGACCAAGCTGATCTTCCGCACGCTGCACAACACCGCCCGGGTGATGAAGAATGCGGTCAGCTCCGAGGTCGTCGAGATCGAGAACCGTGAGGGCGGTGCGGAGTTCTCCGACATCCAGCACCTCGTGGCCGGGGCCCGTGGCCGCCAGGCGATGACCGACGGCGACCCCGACGGTGGCATCTGGTCGGCCGGACAGGTGCAGGGCCTGATCGACGACATCCCGACCGTGGCCGAGCTGATCGATCGCATCGTGGCCGACGCCGAGGAGATCATCCGGGCCCGCCTCGCCGGCATGCTCGCCTAGGAGACTGCTGAGTATTTCTGGGTGAAAGGCTCGCGATTCTGGTCGGGATCGAAAAGACTGGTGGGCATGCAGGGCCAGTCGGATCCGGGTCGTGAGTTGTTGGACGCCGCGGCGTTG
>JBPEXC010000396.1:0-2371 GCA_052032035.1 Acidimicrobiales bacterium
GAGCCGGTGCTGGCCCGGCAGAGCAGCGCCTGGTTCCTGGTCGAACCGCTGACCGAGCTGCTCGCCGCGGGCGCCCGGATCGGCGACGCCCGCCGCGTCGACCCCGTCGTCGCCGCCACCACCGCCGCGCTGCGCCGCCTCGGGACCGCCTCGGGCGACATCGCCGCCGGCTGGCTCGAGCTCCAGGTGGCGATCGCCCGCGAACAGGCCGACGGCATCACCGCCGCGGCGCAGACGATCGCCACCGTCGCCGCCGCCGGCGACCTCGGGCCCCGCCCCGGGGCCCTCGCGGCGGCCGCCGCCGTGTGGGCCGACCTGTGCGCCGGCACCGTCGATGCCGCGGCCGTCCAGGCCGCCGCCGATGCCCTGGTGGAGGTCGGCGACCCGTGGGAGGCCTCCCGGCTCCTCGGCCAGGCGGCCCTCGACCACCCCGACGCCACGGTCGCCCGCCAGCTCCTCGAGGGGGCCCGGGCCCTCACCAACGAGGCCGTCGACGCCGAGGCCGGCGACGGCCTGGCCGCCCTCGGGCTCAGCGAGCGGGAGGCCGACGTGGCCCGCCTGGTCGCCGAGGGGCGCACCTACAAGGAGATCGGGGCCCAGCTCTACATCTCCCCGAAGACCGTCGAGCATCATGTCGCCCGAATTCGCTCCAAGCTCGGCGCATCGAGCCGCGCCGAACTGCTCTCGATCGTGCGCGAGGCGACCGGCACCTGAGCCACCCGGACCGCCGGTCGCTCCGCCGGTCGATCCAGCGTGACGATCGCTCGATGTGGTCCCCACGCTGGGACTATCGCGATCGGCGATCGGAGTGTGCGCGCGATCACGCCCCAGGGACGCTGTGTGATCCGGGCCACACACGCGCAGTGACCAAGTTGCGCTCAACTCCCCCGGCAGGCGTGCCGAATACCCCCTACTGTCAGGCGTGGGTACGGGGGTTGTCCCCGATTCGCAGCGGAACGGGGCCTCCTAGGTTCGTTCTCGCAAGGTCAACACGACCACCGAACACGGCAGCCGCCAACACGGCACCAACGAACCACACGCCCCAAACCACTACGGAGGGAAACAAGAAATGTCGAGCGTCAACGATCTCCTCGAGTCCGTCCTGGCGAAGATCCTGGGGGATCCCGCCGAGGCCACCGCCTATTCGGAGGACCCCAGCGGCTATCTCGCCGCCGCCGGCGTCGCCGATGCCGATCTGGAGCAGGCCGACCTCAGCCAGGTCGTCTCCAACGTGAGCAACGAGCTCAACATCGCCCCGGAGACCACCCAGACGATGATCGAGGTCACCGAGGCCCCCGCCCCGGCCCCCGCTCCCGCCCCCGCTGCGTCCGCCCCCGCCCCCACCGTCAGCGCCCCCGCTGCGTCGGCCCCCGCCCCTGCCCCCGCTCCCGCCCCGGCGCCGGCCCCCGCCCCGTCGGTCGAGGTCATCGAGAAGACCGTGAACGAGTACGTCACGATCGTCTACGAGGGTGACGAGACCATCATCAACAACATCACCGACAACTCGACCACCTTCGACATCGGGATCGACGGCGACGTCGAGGGCGACGTCGACCTCAACATCGACAACGAGGTGACCAACGCGGTCGCCAACGGCGAGGGTGCCGTGGCGGCCGGCGACGACGCCGAGGGTGTGGCCACCGGCGACGGTGCGATCGCCACCGGCGGCGACGTCACCGACTCCCAGCAGAACACCGGCGACGGTGCGGCCCAGGTCGGCGGCGACAACAACGGCGTGATCAACACCGGTGAGAACTCCGGCGTGATCGCCGACGGCGACGTCGAGGACGTGCAGATCGGCGACGGCAACATCGGCGACGTGTCCGACAGCCAGGTCGTCCAGGGCGACGGCAACACCACCGTCGGCGACGCCGAGAACGTGATCTCCGGCGACGGCAACACCGTCACCCAGGTCGACGGCGACGGCAACACCGTCGGCGACGGCAACGTGCAGGGTGAAGGCAACGTCGTGGGCGACGGCAACACCGTCATCCAGGACAACGAGGACGTGAACGCCAACTTCGGCCAGGGTGACATCACCGACGCCGAGGGCGCCACGATCTCCGACTCCAACGTCGCCTTCGGCGAGGGCGTCGTGCAGGACAACGACACCGACATCGACGCCTCGACCAACGACTCGTTCAACCAGGCCAACGAGACCACCACGGTCGACGTCGACGCCTCGACCAACGACTCCTTCAACGAGACCGCCGAGGACTCCTTCAACACCGACGACTCCTTCAACCAGACCTTCGAGGAGACCGTCGACACCGACGTCGAGGTCGACATCGAGGACTCGTTCCAGGCCGAGCAGACCTTCACCGACGAGACGAACGTGGCGACCGAGATCGAGGCCACCGACTCCGAGGTC
>JBPEXC010000397.1:0-10012 GCA_052032035.1 Acidimicrobiales bacterium
ACGGCGCGGTCGGGTTGGCGCCGGCCATCTCGATCAGGAGCTGGGCCGGGCCGGTGGCGTCGTCGAGGAAGCGGCGGTAGTTGGCGCCCTCGCCGGGGAAGAGCCGCTCGGCGGCCTCGACCGCCTGGTCGGGATCGTGGAACAGGGGCAGGGCGCCGGGGGCGTCCCAGCCGAGGATGGCGGCGCCGGGTTCGAGGTCGACGTAGCGCAGCCCGAACGAGCCGAGGTCGAGCTCGTCGAAGATCGGCATCGTGCGCACCATCCCGTGGTCGCAGTTGCAGATGTTCACCCGCACCCCGCACGCCGACTCGGTGCCGGCGCACCCACCGACCTGGTGACGGGCCTCGACGACGAGGGGGCGGATGCCGGCCTTGGCGAGGTAGGCGGCACAGACGAGGCCGTTGTGGCCGCCACCGACGACGATGGCGCCCGGGTTCAAGTTGGACACGTTGCGGTCCGGTCCTTTCGATTCGTGTGGAGTTCTACGCTGCGGGGATGACCACCCCCACGCCGCCGCCCTCCGATCCCGGTCCCGTCAGCCCCCAGGCCGCCGCCGCGGACTTCGCCGGTCGACGACTGTCCGAGCTGCGTGCGTCGGACCTCGGCGACCACCTGGGTCCGGAGTCGGTGTTGGTGTTGCCGGTCGGTGCCGTGGAACAGCATGGCCCACATCTGCCGTTCAACACCGACCTGGTGATCGCCACCGCGTGTGCGGCGGGTGTCGCCCGGCGTGTGGGCGCCGAGCTCGACCTGTGGTTCCTCGAGCCGCTCGCCTTCACCAAGTCCAACGAACACGCCGGCACGCCGGGCACCGTGTGGTTGGGGCCCGACACGATGCTCAAGGTGCTCGACGACATCGGCCGGTCGGTGGCGGCGACCGAGTGCCGCAAGCTCGCCTTCCTCAACGGGCACGGCGGCAACTCGTCGCTGCTCAACGTGGCGTGTCGCGAGCTGCGGCTGCACCACGGCCTCGAGACGTTCCTGCTCCACCCGAGCGTGCCGCCCGATCAGGGCGGCCCCTCCACGGAGGAGGAGCTGGGGTTCGGGATCCACGGCGGCCTCGGCGAGACGTCGCTGATGCTCCACCTCCGGCCCGACCTGGTGCGGATGGACCTCGCGAGCCGCAACGTCCCCGAGCACCTCGCCGCCAACGATCACGTGAAGTTCGGCGGCTCGGTGAGCTTCGGTTGGCTGGCCCACGACTTCGGGCCGAACGGCCACATCGGCGACCCGACCCTGGCCGACGCCGAGCGAGGCGCCGCCAGTTTCGAGGCCGCGGTGGCCCGACTGAGCGAGGCGTTCGCGGAGGTGGCCGCCTTCCGGTTCACCTGAACCGGTCGGCGGCCACCCGCACACGAGGGGCGGCGGTCGTCGTGCAGTCCGCCCTGCACGACGACCGGTCACCCGATCAAGGGGTGTGTCCCCGTTCGGATCAGAGTCCGATGGACTCGTCGATGAACTCGTTGGACACGAGGTCGTCGGGCGTCACACCCTCGGCGTCGGTGAAGACGTTCGAGGTGAGCAGCTCGACGACCGAGGTGACCCGGTCCATGTCGAAGTTGCCCAGGGTGTCGTCCGGGCCGTTGCTGACCAGACCGTCGGCGAGCATCGTGTCGACGGAGTAGTAGGCGACGCCCTCGGAGTAGATCCAGCCGTTGTCGTAGGCCTCGACGGCCTCGAGGATCAGCTCGATCGTCGCATCCGGGCTGGTGATGAAGTCGACCTGGGCCTGCTGGATGATCGGCGTGATCGCCTCCATGCAGGGGGTCATCTCGTCCCACTCGGCAGCCCGGACACTGATGGCCGCCGCGTACACCTCGTAGCCGGTGTCGTGGATCAGCTCATAGGCGACGGGCTTGCCCCACTCGGGCACCTCGTTCTCGTAGATGAAGGGCTCGGCCGACGCGAAGCCCTGCTGGGCCAGGGCGCCACCCTCACCGACGAAGATCGTCGGGGTGCCGTCGTAGGTGTCGTCGAGCTGGGCGTCGACGAGGATGCCCTCGGCGAGGAGGTAGGGGATGTAGGAGGCGCCGCCGAAGTAGCGGACGAATGCCTCGTCGGGAAGCTCCTCGATCGTGGTGACGTCGGGGTAGGTCTCCGGGTCCCACATGATCATCTGCGGGTTGCGCTCGAGGGGCGCCACGAACGCCTTGGTGGGCAGCGTGTTGAAGTTCTCGACCGCTTCGTCGGTGGTGACGTAGCCGAAGGTGATCGAGTCGTCCTGGTACATCTGGGCCGTCACCTGCTGGAAGCCGATGGCGGGGCCGCCGGAACGGACCTCGATGTCGACGCCGGTGTCGACGCCGCCGTGGGCGACGAGGCTGCCGCGCACGACGAAGTTGTCGGTGTCGATCTCGTAGTCGTCGCCGACCATCTCGTAGAGGGCGCCGTGCTCCGACTCGGGATTCCAGTCCTTCTGGATGACGACGGTGGCGGGGCAGACGGCGCTCAGGTCGACTGCGGCCATCTCGCCGTCCATGTCTTCCATGTCCTCGTCGGTCGACTCCTCGGAGGCGTCCTCGTCGGAGGTCTCCTCGTCGGTGGCTTCCGCCTCGGTGTCGGTGGATTCCTCGGTGGTCTCCTCCGACTCGGTGGCTTCATCCGAGCCACCGCAGGCGGCGGCCACGAGCCCGAGGGCCAGGAGCAACGCCAACAGGCGATGTAGGGGGCTTCTCATGTGGTTTCTCTCCCTTGTTGGAACCAGTGAGATCGTGAGATCAGGGTGAACGGGGACGGTTGGGGGGTGGACGGCGACCGACTCAGACGGTCTGGTCGCTCCACTTGCCGATGAGCTTGTTGCCCAACCATCCGAAGAACAGGAACACGCCGATGCCGAGCAGCGACGACAGGATCACCGTGGCGTAGAGCTCGGGGGTGAAGGCCGGCCGGCTGGCGTAGCCCTTCAGCAGCGAGCCGAGGCCCTTCTCGCCTCGGGAGAAGAAGAACCCGCCGACGATGGCGCCGATCACGCTGAGGCCGGCCGCGATCCGCATGGCGGTGAAGAAGGCCGGCATCGCCGCGGGGATCTGCAGCTTGCGGAGCTTGGTCCAGCGGCTGGCGTGGTGGAGGGCGAACAGGTCGTGCTGGCCGGGTTCGGCGGCCTTGAGGCCGAACAGCGTGTTGGCGACGATCGGGAAGAACGAGATCAGGATGCAGACCAGCACCTGGGACCAGAAACCGAAGCCGAACACCACGGAGATCAGCGGCACGATCGCCAGGATCGGCACGGCCTGGAGGATCACCAGGTAGGGGAAGAACGCCTTCTCCATCACCCGGGCCTGGCTCATGATCATGGCGCCGATCACGGCGAGCACGGTGGCGATGGCGAGGCCGACGAAGCTGACCTTCACCGTCATCCAGAAGGCGAGGAGGTTGTCGACGAGCACGACGTCGCGATCGAGGTCGGGTTCGAAGCTGACGAACGGCACGAGGTCCGACGCGATCTTCTGGACCACGCCGGCGAGCCCGCCGATGCTCACGCCCTCGACGAAGCCCTTCATCAGGATCTCGTGGGGGGTGGGCAGGATGAAGCGGCGCTGCTCGCTGATCGCCAGGCGCAGCAGGTACCAGCCGCCGATGATGCCGACGAGCACGACCAGCGGGCCGACCGAACCGAACGAGGAGCTGGCCCGGGCCATCCGCTTCGTCGACACCGGGGCCGCCACCGGACTGGCGGACGGGTCGGCGGTGGCCTCGACGGGGACGGCGGCGTCGATCTGCGTCATACGTGGGCTCCCCTCAGGGCGTGACTCACCTCGCCGGACAGTTCGGCGAAGGCGGGATCGAATCGGATCTCGGGTGAACGGGGATACTCGAAGGGCACGTCGAACTCGCCGACGATCGTGCCGGGCCGCCCGGACATGACGAGGACCTTGGTGCTCATGAACACCGCCTCGTAGATCGAGTGGGTGATGAACAGGCCGGCGAACCCTTCCTGCTGGAACAGGCGGAGGGTCTCGGAGTTCATCTGCTCGCGGGTGATCTCGTCGAGGGCGCCGAAGGGTTCGTCGAAGAGGAACACCGGGGGACTCATCACGAGCGAGCGGGCGAGCGACGCCCGCATCTTCATGCCGCCCGAGAGCTGCTTGGGGTAGTGGTTCTCGAACCCGGCGAGGCCGACCTTGGCGATCGCCTCGGCCGCCCGTTCCCGCCGGGCCTCCTTGTCGTCGCCGTGCAGTTCGGCGATCAGTTCGACGTTGCGGGTGACGGTGCGCCACGGCAGCAGGGTGGCGTCCTGGAAGACGTAGCCGATGTTGGAGCGGTCGACGTCGCAGGCGCCGGCGGTGACGTCGTCGAGACCGGACGCCAGCCGCAGCAGGGTGCTCTTGCCGCAGCCGGACGGGCCGACGACGGTGACGAACTCACCGCGTCGCACGTCGAAGCTCACGTCGCGCAGCGCTTCGGTGCCGTCGGGGAAGGTCTTGCCCACCCCTCGGAAGCTGAGGGCCGGGGCGCCCGAGCCGGAGGTTGCGCCGTCAGTCATGTCGATCACCTGCTCCACAGATCCCGAACACTATGGCGCGTCGAACACGGCGCTGCGTCGCAATGATGAACTGTTTGTTTCAGGATCCGCAGAACGCAACCAGTGGAACGGTCCCGGTGTGGTGCCGGTCACGGGCGGTCGGGGCGACGCCCCGTCAGGTCCCGAACCCCAGGTCAGCCTGCAGTTCGGCGGCGACGGCGGCGAAGAGGAGTTCGCCGCCGGCCACGGTGAGGTGGATGCCGTCGGATTCCCGCAAGGTTCGCTCGGTGCCGTCGATGCCGGGTCCGCTCGCCCGATAGGCGTCGTTGGCGTTGGCGAGGACCGGGCGGGCGTCGAAGAACTCGACCCGTGGCCGGGCCGCGGCCTCCTCGGCGTAGATCGAGTTGAGGAGCTGCATGCGGGCGTCGAAGTCGTCGCTCCGCATCACGGGCTGGCCGACCCACACGATCACGACGTCGGGATCGGCGGCGATGAAGAGGTCCATCACGGCCGCCACGCGGGCGCGGTAGACGGCGATCCACTCGTCGCTGCCGTAGGACACGGCGCGGTCCTCGTGCATGAACGACTGGGCGTCGTTGGCGCCGAACATGGCGACGACGAGTTCGGGCGGATCGGCGGCGGCGATCGCTGCCACGTGGGACGGCCAGTCGAAGAAGTCGGGTCGGCTCAACCCGGTGGCGGGCCGTTCGTCGAGGCGCACCGTCGCCACGCCGCTGTCGACGAACCAGCGCTGGCCGGCTTGACCGACGGTGCGCACGGTCGAATCGCCGAGGATCAGCACGTCGAGGGGGTCGGCGGCGTCGGCGGGCCGCACCGTCGGCGGGGTCGGAGCGGTGGTGGTCGTCGTCGCCGGGGCGGTCGTCGTTGTCGAGCCGCCGGGCACGCCGAGCGGGACGGTCGACACCGATCCGCCGTCGGCACCCGGCTCGGCGGTCGTGGTCGGCGACGCCACGATCGTGACGGTCGGCGCGTCGCTGCGGCCGAGGGCGGTGTCGACGGCATCGTGGGCGGCGGCGATGCCGATCGCCGAGGCGACGGCGTCGACCGGTTCCCACACCGACAACCAGCGGTCCCGAGCCGCTCCGAGGGGTTTGGCCTCGCTGTCGGCCAGGAGGCGGGGGGCGTCGAGCACGGCGGCGGCGACCAGGGCACCGACCATGATCGCCAGCACGACGCCGGCCGGGCGTCGGTCGTCGTCGTGGCGACGGTCGGGGTCGGCGGGGCGGAAGCGGCGCATCAGAACTGGAAGTAGATGAAGGGGGCGACGCCCTCGGGGCCGAGCACGTCGATCGCCACCAACACGATCGCGGCCAGCGCGGCCTGGGCGGCGGCGGGCAGGCCGCCGAAGCGGGCGACGACGTCGTCGGCCGCCCGGTCGGGCACGAACTGCGAGGCGAGCGACGCCCCGATCACCGCGACGAGGGTGACGGTGACGACGGACGGGGTGGCCGCCGGGGCGAAGGTGGCGATGCGGGTGATCACCTCGGTGGCGACGCCGGTGTCGGGGGCCCGGAAGAAGATCCAGGCCAGGCACACGATGTGGAACGTGAGGAGCCAGCGCAGCGGTCGGACCACATCGGCTGGCAGGCCGGCGGCCTGGCCGGCGACCGACCACCGTTCGGTCACCAGGCGCTCCGCGGCCAGGACGCCGCCGTGGATGGCGCCCCAGATCACGAACTGCCAGGCGGCGCCGTGCCACAGCCCGCCGAGCACCATGGTCAACACCAGGTTGCGGTAGGTGAACAGGGTGCCCCGGCGGTTGCCGCCGAGGGGGATGTAGAGGTAGTCGCGCAGGAAGCTGGAGAGCGAGATGTGCCAGCGCCGCCAGAAGTCCTGCAGCGACTCGGCCACGTAGGGGGCGTCGAAGTTGTCGGGGAACCGGAACCCGAGGAGGAGGGCGCAGCCGATGGCGATGTCGGTGTAGCCGCTGAAGTCGGCGTAGATCTGGATGGCATAGGCGTAGACGGCGACCAGGTTGTCGAACCCGGAGTAGGCCTGGGGGGCGCCGAACACCGGGTCGACGATCGCGTCGGCCAGGTAGGACGAGATCACGACCTTCTTCACCAGGCCCCGCCCGATCAGCCAGAACGCCTCGGCCATCGGGACGGTGCGGGGGTCGGGGGCGACGTCGATCTGGCGGGCCATGTCGGTGGCCCGCACGATCGGACCGGCGACCAGCTGGGGAAAGAACGCCAGGTAGAGGGTGAGGTCGAGGAGGCGCATCGGTTCGGCGAGCCGGCCCCGGCCGAGATCGACGAGGTAGCTGATGGCCTGGAAGGTGAAGAACGAGATGCCGACCGGCAGGACGATCTCGAACAGGGGTGGCCCGGCGTCGACGCCGAGGTCGGCCAGGGCGTCGCGAGCCGAGGCGGCGAAGAAGCCGTAGTACTTGAAGATCCCGAGGACGCCGAGATCGAGGGCGATGCCGAGGGCCTGGATGCGTCGTCCGGCGACGGTGAGGCCGTCCGCCGTCGACGCCGCAGCCATCGCGTGCCCCACCAACCAGTTGCCGACCGCGCAGCCGGCCAGCAGGAGCAGGAACCGTGCGTCCCACGAGCCGTAGAACCAGAAGCTGAGCGCGATCATGGCCACCCGCCACGCGGTGTGGCGGGGTCGCAGCAGCCAGTTCACGACGAACGCCACCACGAAGAACAGGGCGAATGCCATCGTGGGAAAGAGCACCGGGCGGCAGTCTTGCAGGCGCCGCTATGCGGCGGTCGGATGCGATTCGACCTGACCGAGCGTCAGGGTGCGTCAGGGTGAGAGCGTCGGTCGAGCGTCAGCCCACGACCTGGCCGCCGGCGGCGACCACCCGCCCGCCCCGCACCACGACCCGGTCGGCGGGGGCGGTGGCGATCGCCTCGCGCAGCGAGCCGGCCCGCACGGCGAGCACGTCGTCCGAGGTCGCCTCGTGGGCGGCGTGGGACGTCGGCAGCACCCCGATCGCCTGCCGGGTCAGCGAGCTCACCCGGGCGTAGGCCTGGTCGGGGGTGTCGTGGCCGGCCATCACCATGAGGGCGGCGGTCTCGAACGGGTCGGCTCGTCCCATCGTGCAGAAGGGGTCCTGCAGGTTGTCGGCGCCGGCGCAGACGACCGCGCCGGCCTCGTCGAGGGAGGCGAGGGCGGTGAGACCGCGGGCCGGGGCGACCCGGTCGTTGCGGGCCTGGAGGAAGAGGTTGGTCTGGGGCAGGGCGACGATCGCGACGCCGGCCGCGGCCACCTTCTCGGCCACCCGCTGCTGGGTCGCCACCGGCTGCACGCCGAGGCTCACGCAGTGGCTGGCCACGGCGCCGTGGTCGAACCCGAGGGCGGTGACCCGTTCGGCGAAGTGCTCGAGATGGAGGTGGGACGGATCGAGCGTCTCGTCGGTGTGGAGGTCGATCGGTCGGCCGTACTCGCCGGCGATGTCGAGCAGCACGTCGGTGCAGCGGTCGGGGTCGGGGTCGAGGTGGGGACAGCCGCCGACCACGTCGATCCCGAGGTCGAGGGCCGTGCGCAGGACCGCCAGGTTGGCGGCGCCGTCGGGGCCGGTGGTCGGACGGCCGGTGAGGCCGACGAGCTGCAGGTCGACGAGATCACCCAGGCGCGCCTTGGCCGCCAGCACGCCCTCGACCGCCGTCGTGCCGAGTTCGGCGCCGAGGTCGACGTGGGTGCGGATCGTGGTGATGCCGTTGACCAGGGCCATGCGGGCGGCCCGTTCGGCCCGCTCCGCGTAGTCCTCGACGGTGATCGTCGGCCGGTGGGCCAGCCACGCCTCGATCGCGCCGAGCAGGTCGCCCCGCGGGTTGGGGACCCGGTCGGCGGTGAGGGCCTTGTCGAGGTGGGCGTGGGGCTCCGCGGCGGCGGGCAACAGGAGGTAGCCGTCGGCGACGAGCCCGGCGGTGAGGGCATCGCCCTCGAGCCCGAGGAGGTCGGCGGGCGCGCTCACCGGAGGGCGGGCAGCACCTCGGCCGCGAACCGTTCGATCTGTTCGGCCGTGGTGGTGTAGGCGTCGCCGGGCATGTTGGGGAAGATCGTGAGGTTGTCGAGACCGCCGAGGGTCTCGGCGTAGAACTCGATGCCCTCGATCACGTCCTGGGCGGTGCCGACGAGCCAGGTCTTGTTCTCGATCGACTCCTCGAGCGTCGGGATCAGGCCGGGGGGCGACGGCTTGCCGTCGGGCCCCATGTAGCCACGGCTCCACCCGTAGGGGCCGAGGAACTTCCAGAACTCGTCGTGGCCGGCGCGCACCTGGGCCATCGCCTCCTCCTTGGAGTCGGCGATCCAGGGCGTGACGACCAGCATCCGCTTGTCGCCGGCGTCGAGCGAGCCGCCGTGGGCCTCGTCGTGGAGCGCGGCGTAGCGGTCCCAGAACTGCTTGGCGAACGAGTGGTGCTTCAGCCAGAACACACCGCCCCGGCCCGTGGCCGGCACCGACTCGAGGGTGGGCGGCGACGTGATCGCCTGCCAGCTCTCGTAGGGGTGCAGGGGGCGCGGCACGAGGGTGAGCTCGGTGACGTAGCCGCCCCGATCCGGGATGCCGGGCGGCGGGAACTCGAAGCACTCGCCCTTGTAGGAGAACGTCTCGTTGTTGAGGGCGAGATCGATCACCTCCATCGCCTCGTCGAACTGGAGCCGGTTGAGGCGGTCGGCGGCGGCCTGGTCGGGGTTGTCGAAGCTGCCGATGTCGGTGCCGAGCGGCTTGGCCTCGCGGGGCACGGTGCCGCGGCCGACGCCGAGGATGCCGCGCCCGCCCGAGATGTTGTGGAGGGTGGCGAAGTCCTCGGCGAGCCGCAGCGGGTGCCACTGGCCGACGATGTTGAACATCGTGCCGATGCGGATCTGCTCGGTCCGCTCGGCCAGGATCGCGCCGAACAGCAGCCCGTTGGGCACGACCTCGTAGCCCTCGTACTGGAAGTGGTGTTCGGTCAGCCAGTAGCTGTCGTAGCCGAGCCGGTCGCAGAGCACGCCCATGTCGAGCATCTGCTCCGAGGCCTTCCACATCTGCTCGTTGGTGAACCGACGATCGGTCGGGGCGGGAGGCCCGGCCCCGGCGTCGTCCATCTCCACCCCACCGAACAAGAACACTCCGACTCGCATGCGGCGACGGTACCTGAACGCGCCGAGGCCGGGCGCCCCGCGAGGCGCCCGTCACTCGGTCGGTTCGTGTCGCGACCGGGGGTCGCGCCCAGCTCAGCTGTCGCTGTTGGAGAGGGTCTCCTCGGCGAGGGCGGCCTCCACCTCGTCGGCGAGGGGGGTGTCGCCCGGCACCACGTCGGTCTCGGCCTCGGGGGCCTCCGACGGGCGGGTGCGCTTCGCCGAGTTGATGATGCGGCTGCCCGACGTGGCGACGAGACGGGCTCGCCCCTCGGCCATGTTGGTGGTGAGCAGCTTCTCGGCTGCGATGCCCGACATCCAGTCGAGCACGGCGAAGCGGGGATCCTGCATCGCCCGGCTGAGGGCCGCCGCCTCGACCAGGCGACCGGGCGAGAAGTCCTGGTGCTCGGTGTTCATGCGGCCGTCGTAGATGCGGTAGGTGTCGCCGTCGAG